>CAZMLU010000017.1:0-29221 GCA_964567295.1 uncultured Desulfovibrionaceae bacterium | reverse complement strand
AACCGGTGACCTTATCCTTACCAAGGATACGCTCTGCCGCCTGAGCTACGTGAGCATAAATTTTCTCATATTAAAAATAATTCCCTCTTAAATTAAAAAACACTGCTTGTAAATAGTGCTCGCACTCTATTTACGAACAGGAACAGAAACAATAATGGTTGCGGGGGCAGGATTTGAACCTGCGACCTCCGGGTTATGAGCCCGACGAGCTACCAGACTGCTCCACCCCGCGTTATTTAGACTCTGCATCTCAAGACAAAGGTAATTTTAGCACCAAATATATTGTTTGTCAATAGACGATCCGGCTCAAAAGCGCTTTTCTATTCTAAGCATAAACTATCCTTTACAGACTTGCTTATTCACATGTCTCCTTTATTACTCCACGGCAAAGACACCAATGGTTCTTCGGTATTTTTCAGCAGCCTTAAAACACCGCTTAAAAACCCGAAAAGAACATAAGATGCCAGCAGATATAGAACAAAATCTTGCATCAAAAGAACCACAAGGATAAAAAAGATCACAACCATGTAAAAAACGAGAAACAGAAAAGGGTTCGCCTCCTGCTGCCCTTTCTTTGGAGAAGGATATGGAATTTTGCTGGTCATCAGGTAGATCAAGGACAATACGAACAAGATAACCGCCCAGCTTTCCGCCAACACGGGGTGGATAGCGAGCGCCGCCAGGGTTCCTCCGGCTATAGTTATAGGCAGACCCTTAAATCCTGAAGAATCCCCGGGCATGATATTAAAGCGGGCCAATCGATAAGCGCCTGCCAGGGGAAACAAAAGAGTGATAACCAGGCCCACCACTCCCGCCTGGTTGAGATACATGGCATAAAAAAGAACCGCCGGCGCAGCGCCAAATGATACAAGATCAGAGAGTGAATCCAGCTGCTTTCCCATTTCGCTGCTTACTTTTAATTTGAGGGCCAGCTTTCCATCCACACCATCTAACACCATAGCTATCAAAATAAGGGAGATACTTAACTCAAACTGGCTATCCAGGGCATAAACCAATGCCAGCACTCCCAAGGCAAGATTCCCCATGGTAAAGAAATGGGGGGTATTCCTCTTTGCTGTTTCTTTAAAATTGCCCCAGAACGGTTTCTCCTCCAATTACTTTCTCACCCTCTCTCACTGTTATGCAAACATCTAACGGGAGATAAAGCTCGGTACAGGAGCCAAACTTGATCATGCCTACCCGGGTCCCGGGTCCCACAGAATCATCTGGATTGATCCAGCATACTATCCTTCTGGCAACAAAACCGGCCACCTGCACCAGCAGCATTTTTCCACAAGCGGTCTCCAAGCCTATCAGGTTACGTTCATTTTCTACAGAGGCCTCCTCTTTAAAGGCAGCCAGGTATTTCCCCGCGATATGGTGTCGGAAAGAAATTTGACCGCCGAAAGGCGCACGGTTAACATGCACATTAAAAAGGGAAAGAAAAATACTTACCTTTAAAGCTTCTCCCTTAATAAAATAGGGCTCGTAAACCCTTTCAACCTTCATCACCCTGCCATCCGCCGGTGATAAAACCAGATTATTCCCTGGAGGTGTTATTCTTCGCGGGTTACGAAAAAAATAGCCCATGAAGAGCGTCAATAACAGGAAAAAAGGAGTCAGCAAGGGCGCCGTTATATAGGCAACAACTGTTATCAACCCACAACCAAGAAGATAAGGATAACCCGGCCTGGCTATGATAAAATTATTCATTATATTAACACCAGTCTCCATTTTTCTAATAACTATTTCTATTATAGCAGATCTCTGCCAGATAAAACAGGAAAAAAGCTGTGCTTTAAAAATTCCGTAGTTTAAAAATGTTTGCCCATATATCAAAAGATACATTATAATATAAGCAAGAAATAATATTTGACCATTTGAGGATATGGGGAAAAGCAATATTTAAATATAACGGTATCGTAAATTAAAATTACGCAAGGAGTATATAAAGATGAACAGCTCATTCAAAGTAGGAAAGATTTTCGGGATCGATATAGAGATAAACTACAGCTGGATTTTAATATTTGCCCTGTTCAGCTTTACCCTGGCCAGGAATTATTTTCCCCTGCAGATGGAAGACTTTACCCCTTCCGTCTACTGGTCCATGGGTATAATCACCACCATCTTAATATTCGCCTCCGTACTTCTCCATGAACTGGCCCATTCCTTAATGGCGATCAGCAAGGGCATCCCCATCAAGAAGATAACTCTTTTTATATTCGGGGGAGTAGCCCAAATGGAAGAAGAACCGCGTCAGCCGGGGGCAGAACTCAAGATTGCCCTGGTCGGCCCCGCCACCAGTATAGCGTTGGGTATTGTAGCCTTGGGATTCTACCAGGTCCTTCCCCAAAGCCTGGCCCTCAGCCACGTGGTAGGTTTCCTGGCCAGGATTAACCTGGTGGTAGGTGTAATAAACCTTATCCCTGCCTTTCCCCTTGATGGGGGCAGGGTGCTGAGGGCTGGGCTTTGGCACCTAACCCGAAACATGCTGCGTGCCACCCGTTACGCCGTAATAGTGGGCAGCGTTTTTGCCTTTATTGCCATAACCCTTGGTTTTTTTATGATCTTCCAGTATGCCTTAATCTGGGGGTTATGGTATATTTTCCTGGGGTGGATGCTATTTCAAGCTGGCCAGGCCAGCTATAACCAGTTGGTTTTCCATCAAGCCCTCAAAGGTGTGCTTGTTCAAAATATCATGAGCACCGACATCCAAACCGTTCCACCTTCCATTAGCCTGGACAAACTGGTAGAACACTTCTACCGCTACAAATTCGGCGCCTTTCCCGTAACGTTAAATGGTGACCTAAAAGGCCTTATCACCTTTCACCAGCTCCGAGATGTTCCCCAAGAAAAATGGAGCAGCACCACCACGGCCGAGATTATGACACCTTATGAAAAGCTGATCATAGTGACCCCTGATCAGGATGCCGTTGAAGTTATGATGAAGATGGCATCTGAAAATGAGGGTCGCGTTTTGGTAGTAGAGAATAACCAGCTGGTTGGAATACTCAGCAGGACGGATATGATGAAATTAATCAGTATGCACATGCTCCTGGGCACCGAAAAATAGGCGCAGGGCATTCCCGCCACAGACCTTATTCAGCTCCTCATCGGTAAGCCCGCATCCTTCCAGTTCCCGTAGGTAACGCCTCGGAGATAGCAGTGGGTAATCGGTGCCCAGGAGGATTTTATCCAGGATGCCGATCTCCCTTGCTACACGGTAAATGCTTTTTTCGTAAAGAAAGGGACCTGCAGCGGTATCGTAATACACATTAGCCAGCTGCCCTTTGAGCTCCGGCATCAGTTCGTAAAAAGGCAACCCCCCACCCCAATGAGCAAAGATAATCACCAGCTCCTGGTGGTCGGCGGCGAAACCAGCAGCCTCCTTGACAGAGATATCTCCCTTCCCTGTATAATGGTGTCCGACATTTTCATTAACATGGAGCAGTAGCGGAAGCTTCATCTCACTGCATAAAGCGGCCAACCTGGCCGCAGTTGCACTCTTCAAGGGAAAACCCTGTCCCCAGGGGAAGAGCTCACCAACCCCGACAACCCCTGCCTCACGAGCTTCAGAGAGCATCTTCTCCATCCCGGGCAAAAAGGGATTTACTACCGCCATGGGTATCAAGCGCTCAGGGTAGCGGGCGGCAGCTTCCAGGACATATTCATTCATCTCACGACAAAGACCTTCATCCGAAGAGGCAAATCCACTGATAGCAGATTTATCTACCCCGCACCTATCCATCTCCTGCAACAGATCTTCCACCGTGGCATACTTATGCACCGGGCTGGTGCATATCTCCTTCAAAAACTCATCCCGGCAGAGGTAAGTATCTATCTTCTCTATAACTGCAGGAGGAAATACGTGCACATGTACATCGATAATCATTACCTTTCAGCCTCCCCCGAGAACCTTGAAAAGCAACAGAAGGTTCTAACAAAATTCATTTTTTTATCATCCTTATCCTTATTTTCGGCACTTATCTTAAAAATCCTTTCCTCCTTCGCTCATTCATAATAACTGAATTATAAAAAAACTTTTACAGAATTGATCGTGGTTGGTATAATAACCATATACTAAAACTAACAGGGTAAGGGGTGACAAACAAATGAGCCAAAATTTAAAAGACTTAAATATCGAGCTGGCGAAAAAAATTGAAAGCATAACCGAACATCTGCAGGAAGGATTAAAACTGCTTTTTCAGGGGTTTTACAAAGCAAACCCTAAGTACCTGGGAGAGGTGCAAAAGAAAACAGATGAAATAGAATCGCTAGTCGCAGAGGTGCAGAAAATTGTTTCTGATGATCCCTCTTATAAAACCGAAGAAATAGCCGCCGCTGCATCTATAATGAGCCATTACCAAAAGATCAATTTTGACCTCCAGAAACTGAGCTCCTCCGTTGACTCCAAGAACAAAGATGGGGTGCTTTTTACCGAAAAAGCGGTTACCGAGTTAGAGGAGATCTTTCGGGGAGTAGGGGACCTTTTCGTGCACCTGAATGATATCCTCCTTACAAGGAATGCCGTCCTGGTAGACCACATCCTTACCGAAAAGAAAAAATACAAGCAGCTCTCCAGGCAATTTTCCCTTGAGCATCAGGACCGTTTAATAAAAGGGCTCTGCCTGCCTCATTCTTCTTCCCTTTATCTCGCTATCCTGGAATCCCTGGAAGACATTCTCTGGCACCTTCAGGCTATAGTGGAGGAGATGAAAGATTAGATCCGTCAATACTCTCAATACTCAATAAAGCAAGCCACTTTGCTTTTCATTATTATAAATCAAAAAATACTTTTCTTATATGTAACGGTGCACGATCACAATGATTCTACCAGCACTCTAATGGTAGGATCATTGTCTTTTCAAGGAGCAGCACAGGGGGTGAGCATGGTCCCTAACTCCAACTTTCTTCCATCAGTATACAGCGTTACGGCACCATGCAGGTCCGTCCGATAAGTATTTATATCACTTTCTTCCAGGGCCGCTTCAGTCATTGGGTGGGGATGTCCAAAGGGATTGTCACCCACCGTAATAATAGCAACCTCGGGGGCAACAGCCTCCAGAAAAGGAGAGATATTTTCCAGGTATGCCCCGTGGTGGGGCACTTTTAATACCTGGCTTTCCATGGCAATGCCTTCCCTTAGCATCCTCTCTACCGCGGCTTTCTCCACATCTCCTGTAAGAAGAAATCCCATCTCTTTATACTGCATCTTCAGTACCAGGGAATTATTATTAAAATCACTTTCTGTGCCACTGAAAAGGAGCTCCGGTGGGTTAAAGACTGTCATCTCGAGAGAAGGTTCCAGGGCTATCCGGTCCCCTTCCTGTATCATGATTCGTTCAATATTTTTCTCCTCCGCCAAGAGCATAAGTTCCTGGTAAGCGACGTTCTCCGTCTCCTGCGCATTGGTCACCAGCATGCCTACCTCATATTTTTCCAGGACGGGGAAAACCCCCCCATAATGGTCTTCATGGGGATGGGTGATAATAACAGCATCAAGTTCCTTGATGCGGCGTTCTTGCAGAAAAGGGATTAATACCAGGTGCCCCACACGGTCAATTTCCTCCCGGTAGGCCGGTCCACCTCCCCCATCCACCATAATTGTCTTCCCGCCGGGGGTTTGAATAAATACAGCGTCCCCCTGGCCCACGTCCAGAAATACTACTTCCAACCTTCCCTCCTCATGCCAGGGAAGTCCTCCCCAGGTAAATAGCAGGGAAACCACCATGAAAAAAAGCAAAGCATGAGAGAGCTTAACCTTGATACGCAAAGAAGCCCAGAAATTCTTCAGGTGAGGGTGGTAACCCGAGGCCAAAAGTGATGCAAAAAAAAGGGCTCCGTAATAGAGCGCTACCTCCCCGGCACGTATAGGAAAAACCTCCCGGTAAGCAAAAGGCAAAGCGGCGATGTTCTCTACCATTAGGATAATATAGGCCAAAAGGGGATAGCTTGCCAGATTGACAACAGAGCCGGCGGCAGGAAAAACAAAACCCAGGAGAGAGGCCATAAGAGCGATTCCCAGTACAAGTCCCATAACGGGAAGAATCAGTATATTCGCAGCTAGAGCAACCAAGGAAATTTCTCCGAAATAGACAGCAAGCAATGGAAGAATACCCAGCTGAGCTGCTAAGGTAACGGCGAGCAGAGAGGAAAAATATGAAAGCGGTCCCGGAGAGAGCTTTGATTCTAAAACTGAGGAGGAAGTTGGCGCTGAAACACGTTCTACATCAGGAGAAAATGGAGATAGGGCGTCCTTTTGACTTACAGGCTCGGAGGATAATAGCATCTGAGAAGTCTTTTCCGGAAAAAAGACCAGGAATAACTTTGACACGTTTTTCTCCAGGAGAGGAGCCAAAGTCAAAATAGCAATGGTTGCAGTGTAAGAAAGCTGGAAGGCTGCAGTGAAAAGTAGCAAGGGGTTATATATAAGAGTGAGTAACGCCGCTACCGAAACGGCAATAGGAAGATCCTTGCTTCGACCAAGTTGAAGAGCCCCAAGGCCCAGCAGGAACATGATAAGGGCCCTCAAGGTAGCAGGCCTCATTCCCGTAATGTAAACATAAGCAATGAGCAGGATGGCAGAAAATATAAAGGCAGACCACCTCTTTAAGCCCACCCTTCTGCCCAAAAGTAAGAGCATTCCCGCTACCAGACCCACATGCAACCCTGATACAGCAAGCAGATGCGCTACTCCGCTCTGGCGAAAAAACTGTTCCACAGAGGAGTCAAGGGCCTGCCGCTCCCCAAAAAACATCCCCACCAGCAGACCGCCCTCCTTTTCCGGAAGGTATGCCCTTAAAACCGCTGACATTTTCTCCTTAACCAGGAGGGCCCCGCTGCGGAGGCGGGAGAGCTCTCTCGAGACCCCAAGGTTGTCTGCCTCTTCAATGGAACCATAAAAAGTCGCCGCCACCTTCTGGGTTTCCAAAAAAGCCCTATAATCGAACCCCCCGGGGTTGCGCTTTTCCCGTGGTTCATAAAGGACACCCTGCAGGGAAAGCTGCTGCCCGTAGTAGATATGAGAAGTAATTCCCTCCTCCTCCTGGCCTTTGCTTTCCCCAACATACTGACCGTCGTCCAGCCGCAGCGTAACCTGCACCCTGCCCTTTACTGCTTGCACCTCGCCTTCCAGGATTAATTTCTCGGGACGAAGGAGAAAAGCCACCTCTTCTTCCCCCCACAAAGGTTCATCCTCAACCATGCCGACCAAGGTGCAACTCTCTCCGGCAAAACGGCGGATATTACCCACTGCCTGCTCAACAAAAAAATTGCAGGCCAAACTGCCTGCAAATAGGAAAATCAATAAAAGAGGAATAAGGTTCTGCGGTCCCCCATCCCGCCCCCGCCGCAAATTCAACAGGGACCAGAGCAACGCCCCTACAAGCAAATAGAGAGAAAACGGGAGGGTTAAATAATAGCGGCCCAGGACAATTCCCAGGACATAAAAAAGAGTAATACAAACCAGGGAACCGGCCATGGGCCTTCTGCTCCTTGCTGTTAAATTCTAATTCGCGCCTGAAAAACCAGGGATTCTATAAATTCGTCGCGGTTGGCGCTTTCTTTGCCATCGTAATACAAGGTAACCATAGGAAGTCCCAGATCCTCTCGCAGGGCTCCCATTTGCGATTCCACAACAGAACCGGGCATGCAGGTAAAGGGATTCACGAAGATAATCCCCCCCACCTCCTTATTCCTTCCCATAGAACATATCCGGCCGATAGCCATGGGGGGTTCTCCCCCGTAATGTTTGGAGACATATTTCTGAGCATTTTCCCTGATCTCTTGGGGAGAAGGCTCGTGCCCGTACCTTATAACACCGTCCAGGGAAGCTTCCACCATCTTTTCGCTTCTGTGAGCCAGCCAGCTGGCCAGGCCATAACCCGCCCGCGTGAAAAAAGTGCGCAGGCTCTTCTCCACCTCAAAGGCAGCCCTGGCTTCATGGTAATTGATCAGCACTGTATAACCAAACAATTCGGAGGCCGGGGCCAGGGACACCTCTCCCCCCTCTTCTTCTACCTTCCTTATTATCTCCCGGTTACAGCGCTCATCCAGGCGCACGTACCACTCTCCCCCCAGAAGGATAAGGGGTCTTTGTTCGCTGGATTTAGCCACTCCTGCGAACTTTTCTGCCGCCTCCCTTAACAATCTTTGAAAGGGATGCATGTAGCTTCCGGTAAAAAGCTGGGGTAAAGAAAAGCGGTGCTCCTCTGCCAGCTTTTCCAGCCTGGCAGAATATCTGTCGAAAAGAGCGTCACTGAATCCCTGCTGCATTTCGTAGGGCCTGGTGGCATGCAGAAGCTTGTAAAGCCCATCCATGGCCATCATGCCCGCATAAAAATTCACCGCAAACTTATAGCCAAACCTCTTTATAACATCGTCTAGCTTGACAGATAATATTTTTCTTTCACCATATCCGGCCTTGTTGAGAATCAAGGACTGGGTCGGAGCATAGAGGCCGTAACGACAAGGACCACAGGCCCAGCCCTGGAAAAAGACCACACCATCGTCTTCCGGTCCGTTCCCCTCCAGGTAACCCAGGAAATCCTGGACGTTTTGAATAAGGGGCAGGCATTCATCACCGTTGACAAAGCGCCTGGCCAGAGAGAGATCGGCATCCTTGCTGCGAGGCAATATTTCTGCCTCTACCCCGCAATTCCTGAACGCAGCCGCCACGATGCGGGCATGGTGAGTAGGCTCGGGAATAAGAACCTTCTCCCAGTCGTTATCTTTTATGTATCTGGTACGGGCTGAATAATAAACAGGGCGTGTAAATTCTTTCCGAGAGAGGCAGGTATTTTTAAAAGCCTCCAGCCTGGTAATCATACCCGCAGGGGCCGTATGCTCATCCAGGGTTAAACGCAGGTAAGGAGTCAAGGTGCCCAGGAAATGACGCAGCATAGCATTAGGACCACACTTAAATGGATCCTGAAAAACCACGTTTAGCACGGGGAGTCCCGTTTTCTCGGTCCTCTCGTTCAAGAAATTTACCAAAAACACCGCAGAAAGCATTTTTTGAAGCTGAACAGAGTAAATATTATCCATATCTCGCAAGAGACCTTCCAGTTCCTCCTGGAATTCTTCCCTGAACTCTTCCAAAACGGGGTCCTCCAACTCCCCCGTATACCATCCCCCCAGGTGCTCCAGCAGAAAATCCTGGGGCAGCGCAAGGATACCTCTTCCCCGCGCATAGCGCAGCGACCCCTTGGATACAAACTCATCATAAATGGTATAAGGCCTCCCCAAGAAAACAGCGGCGACTTCAGCATGATAGCGCCTCAAATCTTCCATCACCTTCCTGCTTTCTTGCCGCATGGAAAAGCGGAAACCTTCCAGGGCCTCATAAGCAACATCAACTGCCTTTTCCAGCCTTTCCCGGCTGTAAGCAGTTCCCAGCATTTTCTCCGCCACAGATTCTAACTGGATGAGGATTCTCTCCCGTCCTCCCCGGTAATTCAACTGCACGTACAGAATCTGCTCCGCTTCCATCTTTAAAGAATTGGCTACCACCCCTTTTATAGTCTGCATCAGGGGACAGGTAAAGGATTTGGGCCATTTTTCCGCCCAGGGGAGGGGCTCCATATCAACCACCTCGGGCACAAAAATGTAGTCAACCTCCTGCTCCATCAGTTCCCTGTAATGGCCCACCAGGACCTCCAGGGGATAGCACATCTCCGCTTCCAGCTCTCTCTTTCCCTTTTCCATGGTTTCATCGGAAGTCTCTGGAGAAAGGACTACGCTGCATCCCAATTCCCTAAAAAAAACAGCCCAAAAAGGATAGAGGTCAAAAAACATACCGGCGCGCGCGATCCCTATACGTGGGCCGCTTTCCAGTGATACACCGGCAGCCTGCATGAAAAGACTGCTTCTGCGAGAAAGATAATCGGGAAATTCCTTGGACTCCGCTTTTTTATCCAACTCCGAATAACGACCGCAGCGGTCTCCGTATAGAAACTTGCTCCCGTCACTGAATTCGATAACATCCAGGGTGCAATTATGCTCGTGTTCACACTCCGCTTTACATCTGGCCTGGCTAACCTGGAAAGAATTAAGGCTGTTAAGGTGGCGGAAAGAGAATCTACCTTCCTGCCCTGAACAGTGAAAAATCCTGGCTATGAGAGCGCTACCCAGTGCCCCGGATAGTTCAGGATAGGGGGGCACGATGATCTCCCGGTCGCATTCCGCGGCAAAAGCACTGGCCAGGGCATGATTTTTTGCCGTAGCCCCGGAAAAGACGACTTTTCCTTCCAGGGGGCGAGCCTCCACCGTCTTGCGTATATAATTCCTGGCGGAAGAGTAAGCAAGGCTTGCCAACTGAGAAGAGAGGGGAAGCCCCCTTGATGAAGCAGAGACAAGAGTCGATTGAGAGAGAAGGGTACAGGTATCGCCCAGGTCAATAGCGTATTCCGCCCGGAAGGCTTGGCTAGAAAACTCCTCCTCAATAGTGACTCCTAAAAGCCCGGCCAGATTTTCCAGAAATGTCCCCGTCCCCGCGGCGCAGACAGGGTTCATATTATAATCAGATAAAAGGCCGTCTTTTAGCTGGAGGAATTTGGAATCTTCGCCGCCGATCTCGATAATGGAAAGGGTTCCCTCTTCCCCGCATAGGTATTTGATCCCCTCCGCCTGGCAGGTTATTTCATCAACAGCATACTCGGCACTTAAAATCTTCTGGGACAAAAAACGTCCCGATCCGGTAGTGCAAGCCACCAGGGGAACTCCGTCCAAAAGGTGGCCATAGATTTCATCTACTTTTTTCATCAGTTCCAGCACCTGTAAGGCGGGGCGGCCTGCGGTAGGCAGGTAAATCCCTCCTATAAAAATGCCTGCTGCGTCAACCAGGACACACTTGGTGGAGACAGAGCCGCAGTCCACCCCTATGTATGCTGTTGTTAAGTCAAAATCTTCTTTTTGCCCATCAGATTCCATATATTTAACTCTGCCTGGATCCAGGGCAGGCAGGGGATTGTCAGGAACAAAAGTGCGCGTCAAAAGGGAATTCAGTTCCAGAGCCTCCCTTTCAAACCCCCCTCTCCCGCGGAGAGCGGCGCCCAGGGCATTCAAGTATTGATGATCGGAAAGAATGGTCACCTTTACGGACCTCTGGCGGCAGTAATCTTCTATGTATTTCATAACCGCCCGGTTATTGGCCACCCCTCCCACAACCAGCAGCTCTAAGTCTGCCTCTATGCGGTTCAAGGCTACTCCGCTTAAAACCATATCGGCCAGGGCCCTGGCCATGCCGGCAGAGACCGAACCCTGGGTAGCTCCCTCGTTAATAGCATGGGTCATATCAGATTTAGCGAAAACGGCGCAACGTCCCGAAATCTTTACGGGAGAGTCGGCCTCCAGGGCCAGCTCTGCAAGACCCTGGTCGTCAAAACCCATACGCGTCGCCTGTTGGTACCAAAATGCACCACTGCCGGCAGCGCACTGCCCGTTACGGTTGAAAAAGGTCACCGTCCCGCCCCCGTCCAACTCCAGGTAATACATGTTTTCATGGCCCAGGGATAGAACGGCGCCTTCCTTTAGCCCTCGGTAAGCCAATCCAGCCTGCAGCGCTTCTATTTCCAGCAAAGGTTTGACACCTATCTCATCAGCTACCAGTTCGGCATTAGCACCGGTCAATCCTAATTGAAAAGAACCTTCTTCTGTCTTATCCAGCAAAGAGGTTAAACACTTCTGGGCTGCCTCCAGGGGATTGCCCGCTGTCAGCACCGTGCTTTTCCGTATCTCCCCATCATGCGAAACCAGGCAACCCTTAACGGCAAAAGTGCCCATATCCAGTCCCAGCCTGGGGAGCAGCAGCTCTTTTTCCATACTCTTCCTCTCCACTTTATCACCTCGGAGCAACTATTTTATGGTCAGAAATTTACAAAGTCCTGCCAGATCCTTATATACCAGTGCCTGCTATTTTTCTCAAGAAACAGCGCCTGCCCTTCTCTTCCCAAAAAAGACACAGGCAGACACCACTATAAGTATCAGGGAGGCCAGCTGGTACGGACTCATAAACCACAGCACGGCTTCATGAACGCGTACAAATTCTATAAAAAATCGGTAAACTCCGTAAAACAAGAGGAACAGTAGAAAAGTATACCCCTCGAAAGTCTTAAATCTCTTCAGCCTCCGCAAAAGGACAAAGATGATAAGGCCTGTAATAACGGCATAAAGCTGGGTCGGGTGCCTACTGGCACCGTCTGCGGTCGGATAGACGACCGCCCAGGGAACCTGCGCAACCTCCCCGTAACAGCAACCGTTAAGAAAACATCCCACCCTGGTAATGGCATAACCCAGGATGATAAATGGAGAAGCGTGGTCCAGCAGCTTCAAAAACGAGATGTGCCTGTAGCGGCAGTAGGCAAAGACGCCCAGCAAGGAAGCAAAAAGCCCCCCGTAGAAAACAAGCCCGCCGTCCTGGAACGCGAAAACCCTCCACCAGGGCTCTCCCCTGAAAAGCTCCAGGTGGAGCAGGACAAAAGCCAGCCTGGAACCTAGCATGGAAAGGACAATGCTGATGATAATACCTTCGTATAAATGGTCCCTGTCGATCCCCTCAGCAGGGGCCTCCTTCAAAGCCCAGTAACTGCCCACGGCAAAGGCCAGGAAAAGCATCACTCCGTAGGAATAGACAGAAAAACTTCCAATTTCAAATAGAACAGGTCTCAAACAGGACCAACTCCTTTTCCTAAATAACTATCCTTCACTCTTAATGGCTTTTCTGGCCAAATCATCGCACCTGTCATTATACTTATTATTGCTATGCCCTTCTACCTTCAGCCATTCCACCCGGTGCCTGCGGGAGAGCTGCAAAAGGTCTTTCCAGAGATCCTGGTTTTCCACGGCAATCTTATTGACCGTCTTCCAGCCGTTTCTCTCCCATTTACTAAGCCAGCCTTTGTTGAAAGCATTTACCAAGTAAGCGCTGTCAGAATAAAGGCGAACCCGGCAAGGTTCTTTCAAAGCCCTCAATGCCTCGGCCGCTGCCTTTAGCTCCATACGCTGGTTGGTGGTATGTTTTTCTCTGCCCCAGATCTCCTTTTCCACACCGTTATATATCAAAACGGCTGCCCAGCCCCCTGGACCGGGGTTACCGCTGCAGGCTCCGTCGGTATAGATCACAACTTCTTTAGCAGATGGCGTCATCTTACTTTTCCTCCTCCTCGGAAGGGGCCCTCTTAACCTTTTCCGCTATCTGCCCGGCCGCTGCAGAGATATTCGAAGCGGAGACAACGCTTGATACCACGGCAACACCGGACGCCCCGGCCCGGATCACGTCCCCTGCATTCTCTGCTGTTATCCCCCCGATACCTACCACGGGAATCTTTACCTCGCAGCAGATACGGGTCAGCCTTTCTAAGCCAATGGCTTTGCCGGCATCAGCTTTGGTGACCGATCCAAAAACTGCACCGATCCCCAGGTAATCAGCACCGTTCTCCTGAGCCTGTAGGCCCAGTTCCGGGCTCTCCGGAGAAAATCCCAGGACCATGTGAGAGGGCATGATACGACGCGCCGCCAGCAAGGGCAGGTCCTCCTCCCCCAGGTGAACTCCATCAGCTTCCACCGCCAAGGCAATATCCAGCCTGTCGTTAACGATAAAGGCTATCCCCTTGTCCCTGGTCAATTTTCGCAGCTCTACAGCCCACCTGTACAGTTCTCCTGTAGTAGCCTCCTTTTCCCGCAACTGGACGCAAGTAGCCCCTCCTTCAATAGCCTTTTCCACTACAAAGGGAAGGGGCCTGCCGCGGGATAACCTGCCATCTGTAATGACGTAGAGACTAAAATCCGGAAACGGTTTAGCCATCTGCCCGATTTCCTCTCCCAGATTTAAAAAGCTTTCCACCTATTGTATTTCTATTCTGGCACGCCTGTCAAGCTCCTCCGGAGTCAACCAGAAAAGAGCATCTAAAAGCATCCTCTTAAAAGCAGCAGGGCCGCTGCGCCCTTTCTCCAGCTGCTCCGCGGCCATCTCTCCCGCTACCCCCATGGTAGCCAGGGCCCCCGCCGTGGCTTGGAAATGATCCCTTTCCACCGCAGCATAAACTGCCACCAGAGAAGCCGCCATGCAACCACTACCGATAACCAGGGGCAGCATCCGCTGCCCGTTATAGATCCTGGCCGCCCTTTTGCCGTCAGTTACCACGTCCACCTCACCCGTGGCAGCCACCACCGCGGAAACTCCCAGCATTTTTCTCAGCATCCTGCAGTCCTCCAGGGAGTCGCCACCATCAGCAATAGAATGAATACCCCTGATAGCCGACCCACCTCCGCCGGACAGGAAACGAATCTCCCCCCTGTTTCCCTTGATAATGGAAGGAGTCTCTCTGTCCAGTAGCTTCTCTACTGCCCTTGCGCGAAAAGAAGTAGCCCCTGCGCCTACAGGGTCTAAAACCACGGGTATATCTTCTTCCTTTGCTTTTTGGGCTAATTTGAGCATAACCCTAAGGCGAGAAGAAGACAGTGTGCCCGTGTTCAGGACTACGGCCCGGGCAGATTTCACCATCTCTTCCACCTCTTCCTCTGCTTCCGCCATAACAGGCAGGGCGCCAATACTCATAGTCACATCGGCGCAGTCTCCCATGGTAACAAAGTTGGTAAGATGATGGATCAGGGGAGTTTTTTCGCGCACTTTTTGTAAAAGTAGTGAACATTTAAACATAATTATCCTTTCAGGGGCCGAACCGGTGCCGCCGCTTCTTCCTTGTTTCAGTCCCGTTATTATTCCATAAGCATTATACCATTGAAATGATTCATGGGTCCACTGCCTTTCCCCAAGCCGGGGCCGAAAGGCAAGATTCTCTGCAGGTAAATCCTGGCATCCCTAACGGCCAGGGGTACCGGTTTTCCACGGGCCAACCCGCAAGCGATAGCCGAAGCATAAGTGCATCCCGTGCCATGATTATTCCTGGTCTCCACCCGCGGAGCTCGGTAATAATAAAACTTTCTTCCGTCATAAAGCACATCCACCAAATTCTCACCTTCCAGTAGATGGCCGCCTTTAAGCAAAATAAAGGCAGGCCCTTGCTCCCGCAGGGATCGGGCTGCCTCTTTCATATCGGAAGTTGTTTTAATGGAGCCTCCGCAAAGCATCTCCGCCTCAGGAAGATTGGGGGTGATAAGCAGGGCAGCGGGGAAAAGCTCTTCCAGGATTGCCTGGCGAGCCCTTTCCTCCAGCAGCGAATCACCGCTTTTTGCCACCATGACCGGGTCCACCACCACCTTAGGCAGGCGGCATCTTTTAATCCTCTCCGCGACCACCTGCACTATCTCTTCATTCCCCAGCATGCCGGTCTTTACAGCATCCACCGGAAAATCCTCTATTACAGCATCTAACTGGGCAGCTACCATCTCCCCTTTTAAGAGCTGCACCTTCTCCACCCCGGTAGTATTCTGGGCCGTGATGGCAGTGATAGCGGTCGTCCCGTAAAGCCCGCGGGAGGCCACCGTTTTTAGATCCGCCTGAATACCGGCGCCTGCACCGGAATCAGAGCCGGCAATGATTAAAACACATTTCATCATATCTGGACTCTCCCAATATTTATAATACCGCTACAGGTCTTTGACCATTTTTAAAGCGCAGTATGAGCCGCACATGGTACATTCTTCCTGTTTTTGTGAATGAAGTTGTTCATAAAGACTTCTGGCACGTTGGGGATCCATGGCCAGCTGGAGCTGGGCCTCCCAATCCAAGTTTTTTCGGGCCAGGGACATATTGCGATCCCACTGCAGGGAGGCTTCCCGCCCCCGGGCCAGGTCAGCAGCGTGAGCGGCCAGGCGAGAAGAGATCACACCTTGATGAACCTCTTCGGGACCCGGCAGGCCCAGGTGCTCCGCCGGAGTAACATAGCAAAGAAAATCTGCGCCTGCCAAGGCAGCCATAGTCCCCCCAATAGCCGCCGAAATATGATCGTATCCAGGTGCTACGTCGGTAACCAGCGGACCCAAAACATAGAAAGGCGCATTTCTACACAGGGATTTGGCCATGGTCATATTCATCTCCACCTGGTTAAACGGCACGTGGCCGGGCCCCTCCACCATAACCTGCACCTCGGCTTCCCTGGCCCGCTGCACCAGCTCTCCCAGGACCAATAGTTCCTGGACCTGGGCGCGGTCCGTAGCATCTTCCAGGCAGCCCGGTCGCAGCCCGTCCCCCAGGCTCAAAGTCACATCATATCTTCTGGCTATCTCCAGCAGGCGGTCGTAATTTTTATAGAGAGGATTTTCCTGCTCCCTCTCCAGCATCCACCCCGCCATAATAGCCCCGCCCCTGCTGACTATACCCATAATACGCTTTTCGGCGCGCAATTGCTCCAGAACATTCATGGTAAGTCCGCAATGCAGGGTCAAGAAATCTACCCCAGAGGCAGCATGCTCTTCAATAGTATCAAAAAGATCGTCTTCCTCCATCTTCAGAACCCCGCCCCTGTTTACTCTTGCCAGAACGGCCGCCCCGTATACGGGGACACTGCCTACGGGCACTGGGGAGTTGTCCAGTACCATTTTTAAAGTCTCTTGCAGGTCACCACCGGTGCTCAGATCCATTACGGCATCTGCACCGGCCTGGATCGCCGCTTGCAGCTTAATCTTTTCCCCCTCTATACGGGGAAAGGCTTCCGAAGTCCCAATATTGGCATTCACTTTGACACGCAACCCCTGGCCAATACCGCAGGGAGTGCTATCTTTACGAAGGGTGTTTTTGGGAATCACCACCGTCCCCCGGGCTACCCGGTCCATGAGAACTGCCGCCTCTACGCCTTCCTGGTGAGCCACCGCCTCCATTTCGGCAGTAATCTCTTCTCTTTTTGCCCGGGAAACCTGTGTTTGTTGAATATTTTTGGGCACAATAAGCGCCACCTTTCCTTAATAGTATATAGAATGAAAATAGCCTTTAAATTCCCCGTCTCGGCGGCGAACTTTTAATTAAAAACCCCCTAAGCGATTGCCCCCCGTTTTTCTCCAGAGATGCAGGATCAAAACTCCCAGGAGCGCGCCCGCTAAACTGCTCAGGGCAAAAGGAACGATAAAAAAGTAGGCCAATCCTTCAAAACCCAGGAGCCACCTTGCCAAGGGAAAGGCTACCAATGCCCCTATGAAGGCGGTGCCAACAAACTCGCCGACCGCTGCGAAATAATCTTTTTTCAAATAGCGAAAAGCAAGCCCGGCCAGCAAAGCCCCGAAGAGGCTCCCCGGAAAGGCCAGGGGTGTTCCAGTTCCCATCAGATTGCGCAGCGTCGAGGTGAGAAAGGCGGCCAGCACCGCCGGCACTGGCCCCAGGAGAGCCCCGGCTATCACGTTGATTGCGTGCTGGGCCGGATAAATCCTGGCTACTCCCACGGGAATGGAAAAAGGAGCAGCGATTACCCCCAAAGCTATCAGGAGCCCGATAGCCGTAATCTTACGCATGCTAAAAACTTGATTCAAAGAATTTTCCATTTTAGCTACCTCCAAACAGCAGATATTCTAAATATAAAATAAACATCACACACACCGCTTTTTCTCTCACATATATTATCTTTTCAAAAAAATAAAACGGGCCAACGTGGGCCCGCAGTCATATCAACGGCATAAATATCACCTCCCTACGCTGGTATTACCCAGTACACAGGCAGCCTAAACCCTTAGATCTAACTGCCTGCGCCCGCACTTAGCGGCAGGTTCGTGGAGTTGGAGAGCTTCAACGCGCTCTCCTCTCAGCCTCCGCTCGGAAGCACCCCCATATTTAATTTTCTATTCTTCTTCAAATTATACTACAATTATATACTGGTAATTAGAAAAATGCAATACTGTTTTAATTTTACCACTACTGCCTGCAGGAACCCAAGAGCCTGTTTAAGAGCGGCAGACACAACTCTACACTTCCTGACTTATGGCTAAGGAGTCTCTTCTATCAATTCTTCGTTTGGCAGCTCTTCATCCATTAATTCTTCGTCTAATTCTTCTTCCATGAATTCTTCCATCAGTTCTTCTTCATCTACGGCATCAGGCCCGCTTTCGGTTAAGCGGTTGAGCTCTATAAGCTTCTCTTCCAGCTCTTCCATCTTTTCCCCGTAGCCTGCCCAGTCTTCTTCTTTCATCTTTTCGCGGGCTTCACCATAGATCTCCTGCGCCCGGGCAGCCAATTCGGAGACAGTAGAAGGAATTATCACCTCGGGAAGATCTTCCGGATCACCATTCTCCGGCACGGTTACCAGTTCTTCTTCCGCAACCACGCCTCTCTGGCCGAAAATAGCTTCTAGGCCCTCTTGCAGGGTGGGCTCCATAACCACTTGATCTCCAAAGCCGACCACTACACGGCCCATCTCCGGTAATTCACTGTCCTCAGCCTGCAAAAAGATAGGTTCCACGTAGAGCACAGAGCCCTCCACAGGTAGCACCAGTAGATTGCCCCGAATAACCCTGGATCCGCGCTGGTCCCATAGGGCAAGCTGCTGGGAGATGAGTGTGTTCTGGTCTATCCGTGTTTCTATCTGCATGGGACCATAGGTCATCCTATCCTTGGGGAAATGGTAAACCAGGAGGTCGCCATAATTTTCCCCGTCACAGCGCCCCGCCATCCAGGCAATCATGTTGTCCCTGCGAGCCGGTGTAAAAGGCTGCATAAGCACAAATTCAGGCTCCTCTTCCCCGGGGAGCTGCAGAATATTGTAATAAGGCTCCATGGGCTGCGTAGCGCCGAAATATCTTTCATTGGGAATCTCCCAGAGGTCTTCCCTGTTATAGAAGACTACGGGATCTGTCATATGATAGGTGGCATAGACTCTTCCCTGCAGGCTCAGCAAGCGCTCCGGGTAACGGATATGTTCAAAAAGCTTTTCCGGCATCTCTTCTGCAGGCGCAAATAAGTCGGGGAAGATATTAGCATAGGTCTTCGCCAAGGCATCTTCGGGGTCTACGATATAAAAATTTACATCCCCGTTATAAGCATCCACTACCACCTTTACGGAATTCCTGATATAATTTAGGCCCTGGTATGACTGACTATAAGGAAACTTGTCCGAGGCAGTATAAGCATCTATAATCCAGAAAATCCTTCCATCGGCCACTACCGGGTAGGGGTCTTCATCATAGGTCAGAAAGGGAGCTAATTCCATTGCGCGACCGGCGATACGCCTGTTATACATGATCCGGCTATCTTCCTGGATTTCATCGGATATAGCAACACGGTAGTCGCCGAAACGCAAGGCATAGAGAACCTGCCTTGAGAAGCTGCTGAGGGGCACCCCCCCCGTACCTTCGTAATGGGCATAAACGTTCTCTCCTCCTCTGGGATAGCTAAACTCTGGCGTGCTGGTATTAGCTATTACATAATCCTGGCTCAGCTCTCCATAATAAATCTCCGCTCTTTCTATTTCCAAACCTGTCTCCGTTTGGGGAGGTATGTCCTGGACTACAAATTTGGGAAGACCCTGGGGACCCACATCGGCAACGGTAGACATTGCCAAGCCGTAGCCGTGCGTGTACTGTAGGTTAAGGTTCACCCAGGTTTGTGCCGGTTCCGGCAGCTGGTTTTGGTTCAACTCCCGCAGTGAAAGCATGACCTGCCTGTATTCATCTCCAAAGTGGTAGCGGTCCGTGTCAACGTCCACAAACTGGTAGTAGGGCCTTATACCCTGAAGCTGGTTAAAAGTTTGCTCCAGGGGGCGATAGTCCCACAGCCTTACATTTTGCAGCGTGCCCTCGGCCATATCCAAATCGTCCCAATCCAGGTCCCCGTGGGCAGGGTAATCTTCTGCAACCACCTCGTTCAGCCCGAAACCTTCCAGGGTGAACTCTATATTGTGTTCAATATAAGGTCGCTCATAGGCAAACTGGTTTGGTTCCACCCTAAACTGCTGCAATAGCGCCGGGTAGATACTCCCCGCGATGAGGGAGCCCACGGCCAATATGCCGATACTCCATAAGAAATAGCGGCTCTGTTGCCGGAAAATGTTATAAATCAAAAGGCCGGCAAGGGCAAGGGCCAGAAAAAACAATATCCACAAAGCGGGAAGATTGGCGTGCAACTCAGTATAGCCAGGGCCCTTAACAAAACCAAGGGGGCCCGTCAACAGCTCATACATCTGCAGGCGGTAGTCCCAGGCCTTCAAAAGAAAGGAGACTGCAAGAAGGAGGGACAGATGCCCTACGCCCCTGTGGGGAAGCAGGACAAACCGTTTTCCCACCTGAACCGGCGGGTTGATAATAAAGTAGGCAACACCAACCAAGATGAGGGTTACGATCACCGTCATCTGTAAAAAGGTGTAGACAGAGCTGAGGAAGGGAAGTTCAAAGACGTAAAAAGAAGCATCCCTTCCGAAAATAGGGTCAATAGTACCGAACTCCGCTCCCTGGAAAAACTGGCGCATCTTCAGCCATATTCCTCCCATATAGGAGGCGAAAAACAGGGAACCTATAATACTCACCAAGGCTAAAAACCCGGTAACCTTTCGTCCTGATACCAGCTTACTCAAAAGGGCGGCGGACTGCTCTTCCTGTAAACTCAAGCGCTCCAAGCTATCTAACAAGGCCTTGCGAAGATAATAGAGGTTGAAAAAGAGAAAGAGGAAAAAAACGGCCCAGGCCGCTATGCGTAAGCCCCATTCCGAGGCCAACACCGTTAAAAATACCGACCCATAACCCAGGTTATCAAACCAGAGCCAATCAGTATAAAAAGTAACCCCCGAAACACCAAAGATCAAAAGCAGAATAAATAATACAACTACAGCAATTCTCAAATTTATAACACCTGGGCTTACAACACCAGGTATTACCCCCCCTTCTAAAGTAAAATACTCTAACATGGTGAACTATCACAAATAAATGAAACCTTGCCCGTATTATACATGATGCAAAGCTTTTAGTAAATAGAAAGCAGTGAAACTTCGCTTAAGTCCGGGACAGGTGAAATTTACGTCAAAACGTTGAAACAATGGGGGCTTAAATCGAGGGGAGATTAATAAATAGTTACGAGTTCGATGATTGACTCCAGTGTTTTATCCCCGATTCCACTGACTTTTAGCAGCTCCTCTACCTCCCTAAAGGGACCTTCTTTTTCCCTGTAGCTCAGTATACTTTGAGCTTTTACGGTCCCTATCCCCGGCAGCGTCTCCAGCTCGGCCTTATCAGCCATATTAATGTTGATCTTTCCCTCCGCCGCCGCGAACAGAGCACCCCCTGGGGTAGAAAACTCCCCTGATTCCCCGGAATACGGGCGAGGGATATAAACCTGCTGCCCATCGTAAAGAGGCTGGGCCAGGTTCACCTGGTCCAGGGCGGCCTCACCCAGTTGACCGCCCGCCTTCTCCAGGGCGTGATAAAGCCGCGCACCTTCTTCCAGAGAATATACTCCCGGGTTAACAACAGCCCCTGCCACATGCACCAAAATCTCATCGTTAATATCTGCGCTGCCGCTCTCATTTCCCTCAGCCGATGCCTCGATCAGCCCGGCTGTTGAATCTCTATCCCCTTCCTGCCCTTTAACCACCTCCAGGTCCTCTTTATCGGGAAGGGTGAAACGTAAAACCATACCGACAACCAGGAGGCAACCAAGAAGTATTACCAGCTTCTGTTCTTTCGGGGTAAGTTTGAACAATAGTCCTCCACACCTTTTTAGATGTTTTTTGTGTTCTGTGTTCTGTGTTTTTTAAATACCCTTTTATTGTTCCACACATTCTTTTTTATTCCTGCAGCTTCCGTTGAAATAAGAATGAATGTTAGCAAAAAAGCTTTCGCGGCGAGCTCTTACGTGGTATAATTTATTAGAAGAATGACAAAACTAAACATAGCAGCTCATATAAGGCGGTTGGCATCGATGGCGCTAAAAGATCTTAATAAAAGACTGGGACTGTTTTTTATAGTGGTATGGGTTTTTTTGTCTTATACCCACAACCTACCGCCCTGGGGAAAAGCGTCTACCGCCTCTTTGTTCCTCCCGTGGCCCCCGAGGCCATCGGAGAACTTTTGGATAATCTCCACCTGGAGGAGGAGACTAAAGACATAGAGAAATATGTCCTGACCGCCCTGCCTTACAGTTATGATTGGCAGATCTACTGCCTACCCTAATATTTCCCCACCATAGAAGAAGTCCTTCTGAATGGTGCAGGAGATTGTAAAAGCCGCTTTATAGTGCTGGCCTCCGTACTGGAGGAACTGGATATTTCTTATGGCTTATACCTTTCTCCGATCCATATCTGGATAAATTACGCAGGAAAACAGGATACCAATCTTGAAAATAACAGTGCGGCACTTTTTTATGCCGAGAAGGGCAGGTTTCGCCTGAAGCTGCCCCAGGTTGATATAGAGGCGAGTTTCAGCATGTTTTGGGAAGCCTTCTGGGATCATATGCCCGAATCCCGCAAGGCCAACTTGTTATCAGGTCTGGCTGTGGGGTCCCTGCTCTTTCTCATGCCTGAAAAACGCTTCCGCCCACCTCGTCAATAATTTTTCAAAGGAGAAATATTTATGCAAACCGGTATCTATTTTCATCCTCTTTTCGGCCAGAAAGAATGGCCTATTATCGGAAACAAATATAAAGATTTTCCACAACTCCTCGAGGATTTACTCCGGCTTCCCCAGGTCCGGCTCTTCGAGCCGCAAGAGGCCCCTTCCCAGTTGCTCTCAAAGGTGCACACCCTGCAGTTCCTGGCAGACGTGCAGGAAGAATGGTATTACCAAGGAGCGGCTCTTTCCGCCGGCGGAAGCGTAGAAGCCTGTGAAAAGGTTTTTGAAGGAGAGCTCCAAAATGCTTTTGTCTTCAGCGTGGCAGCAGGGCATCATGCAGGCCCTTCTTATGCATGGGGAGGAACTTACCTCTCCTGCAGCGGTCCGGCCGTTTATAACTTGCGGGAAAAACATGGACGGAAAAAAGTAGCCATCATCGATACGGACGCTCACCACGGCGACGGTACCAGGGCCATTTTCGGTGGCGACCCCTTAACGCTGCACACCTGTTTCTGCTACGAGACATTGACCGAGGAAGACGGGTTGAAAACATGCGTGAATACGAGTGGACAGCTGAGCGATGAAGATTACCTGGAAAAGATTCGTTCCCACTTTTCTCCCCTGGTAGAAAAATTTGAGCCCGAGTTAATTATACACCTCATGGGGCACGACTCCTGCAAAGGAGATTACGAAGACCGGGGGTTGAACCCTTCATTCTTCTCCCGTGCAGTAGAAGAGTTGAAAGCCCTGGCTGAAAAATTTTGCGACGGCAAACTGGTCATAATCAGCATAGGAGGAGCAAAAACAGAGGTTACAAACACCATTATTCCGCAAGTAATAAACACCCTGGTTCAGAGAAATGAAAAGGAAACCTGAGGCAGGAGCAGAGGAAGTTCTTCACGGCTTCTTCCCAGCAGGTCTCTTCCCTGACGGTCAAAGGGTGATATAGGGATAATCACCAGGTCCGGCCCCTCAGCTCCCGATGGCAATCTCTGCAGGTGAAGTTCAATGTCGGATACAGTGAGAAGGCCCGCACAGCATATCGTCCCTCCCCAGAAATGATTTTCGACTATCTCCAGGCCCGTTGCGGTTGGCAAAAAACCGCCGCGCAGCACCGCTTTCCACAAGGGAGCTGCCGCCCTGGAAGTCATAAGAAGCGGGGATACGGCCCTGTGGCGTCTTATCTCACGGCGGACATCATCCACTGTATTACTGGGAAGGTCGTAAAAGATTACCAGGCCCGAGGTTTCTCCAGCCTTTTTTGTCAGAGAAAATTCCTTTCCCTGAAAATAATTCTTTGCCCCGCCAACGCCCCCCTCTACCCCTGAAGACACCCGCCGGATCTCCAATAAAGGATCGGCGCTATCCCTGATCTTGAAAAAGGCCTCCACTCCGGAGAACACCTCCCGGCCGTCTACCTTTTTGATGATATCGCCTCTCCTTATACCGTCCCTGCTGGCGGGGGTCGAGGCGATAACACCCTCTACGGTGGCTTGTAGATCTTCCTTAAAAGGAGGCTCAGGAATTAAAGTATATTCTATCTGCTCTGCCAATTCCCGCAGGAAAACCAGCACCTCTTTCCATGTCGAAGAGGAAAAGCACAGCTTCTCCGTAGAGGTGAAACGAGTGAAACCGGGGAGGAAAATCCTGCTGGTTAGAGCTCCGGCCTCTTTCAGAAATACAAGGGTCTTCTGCAGCTCTTCCCAGCCGGTCAGGTGAGGAAGAGCTACCACGCTGCCGTGAAAAGAAATGCTTTCCTCCTCCAATAAAGCAACCCCTCGGAGAGCTTCTCCCGGTTTAGGATCCCCCATAACTTCTGCCCGCATCTCTTTGGAAATACAATTAAGTGAGATAACCAGCTCTAATCCACCGCGAAAAAAGATAGCAGCAAGCTCCTTTACCACATCCCTGCGAAGCAGAGAGGCGTTAGTAGTTAGTTGCAGCGGAGCACGGGGAAAAATCTCCCGGATCTCTTTTAGCACAGGCATAAGATGAGGATGGGTTAAAGGCTCACCCTCACAGAGCCTGGTAGTAGACTCTCCGATTACAATTTTCCGGTTACCATCTAAAAAGGGTATGAGCTCCCGCAGGAGGGGTAGGGAAAGCGGTGGGAAGGAAAAGGTTTGTACTGAGGGAGGATTACCTCTATGGCTGCAAAAAACACAGTTCATATTGCAGGAGGAGGTAAGGGGCAAAACATTATGCACCGAAACGGCCTCCAGCAGCAGCGGCCAGAGTTCCCCGTCCCGGTGCATTTCACCGGCTGCAGCCATCACCATACACCAGCCTTTTAGCGGGCCACGATATTAAGCAGCTTGCCCGGCACCGCTATGGTCTTGAGAATATCCTTGCCCTCCAGGTAGGGGAGGACTTTTTCATTACTCTTCGCCGCAGCTACCAGATCTTTCTCTCCCAGGTTTGCGGGAACCTGGATGCGCCCCCTCACCTTACCGTTCACCTGGATGACCACCTCCACCTCTTCTACCTCCAGCGCCTGGGGGTCATAGGCGGGCCACCCTTGCAGGTGGACGCTCTCCAGGTATCCACAGCTCTGCCACAGCTCCTCGCTGATATGGGGGGCAAAGGGTGCCAACAGGACAACCAGGGTCTCCAGGGTATCCCCCAGGAAAACTTCCTGCTCCTGCCGCTGCTCTTCCGTGGTCTCGTTCATATAACTATAGCAGGCATTAACCAGCTCCATAATGGCACTGATAGCAGTATTGAAGTTGAAGCGCTCCTCAATATCCAATGTTACCTTTTTAATGGCAGTGTGCAAAGCGCGGCGCAGCGTTTCCTCTTCTTTGCTTGGGACAGCGCCGCCGCTTTTCTTAAACTCGGCCCTGCTGCGGGAAGCTCGTTTTTTCAACATATCTTCGTTCTGCTCAAAAAGCCGCCATATACGGCGCAGGAAACGGTGGCAGCCCTGCACTCCCTGTTCGCTCCAGTCCAGGTCCTTCTCCGGCGGAGAGGCAAAAAGAATAAAAAGCCGTCCCGTATCGGCGCCGTACTGCTGCACTATCTCATCAGGGGTAACCACGTTACCCTTGGACTTGGACATTTTAGCCCCGTCCTTGTAGACCATCCCCTGGGCTAAAAGACGCAGAAAAGGCTCCTGGAAGCCTATCATCCCCTGATCATAGAGAACCTTGTTGAAAAAACGGGAGTAGAGCAAATGCAAAACAGCGTGCTCGATCCCACCGATGTACTGGTCCACGGGCAGCCAATAATCCGCCTCCTCCCTGCTGAAGGGAAGCTTATCCTGGCGGGGATCCGTATAACGCATATAGTACCAAGAGGAGCAGACGAAAGTATCCATGGTATCCGTCTCGCGATGAGCTTTTCGTCCACAGACGGGGCAATCGACGTTCACAAAGTCTTCATTCTCCGCCAGGGGAGACTGTTGCGCTCCGCTGAGCTCTATATCCGTAGGAAGCAGCACAGGCAGATCCTCCTCAGGAACCGGCACCATCCCGCAGCTATCACAGTAAACAATGGGAATAGGAGTACCCCAGTAGCGCTGCCTGGAGATAAGCCAGTCCCTCAAGCGGTAGCTTGTCTTGAAATCACCTTTTCCCAGCTCTTCAAGGTATTCGGTTATAGCTTTTATCCCCTCCCGGCTGTTGATTCCGTCGAACTTCCCAGAATTAACCATGATCCCGTGTTCCTCATATGCCTCTTCCAGGGGGGAAGCGGTAAGGTCCTGCTCGGGAGAGTTGATCACCACCCTGACGGGCAGATCGTATTTCCTGGCAAAGAGAAAGTCACGCTGATCATGTGCAGGAACTCCCATTACCGCTCCGCTTCCGTAGCTGAAAAGGACATAATTGCCGATGAGGATGGGAACCTCTTCCCCGTTAACCGGATTAACAGCGTGGGCACCTGTGAAAAGCCCCACTTTCTCCGTCTCCGCAGAAGTACGGGCGATCTCGCTTTCGTGGCGCATCTTTGTCACAAACTCCTGGATCTCCCCTTCCTGGGGGCTTCCTGCTATCAGTGTCTCCACCAAGGGATGTTCCGGCGCCAGCACCATGTAAGTTACCCCGAAGAGCGTATCAGGTCTGGTGGTAAACACTTTAAGTTCATCAGCAGTCTCTTTTACCGTAAAAACAATATCCGTGCCTTCACTGCGGCCTATCCAGTTCTCCTGCATGATTTTGACCCGCTGGGGCCAACCCTCCAACAGTTTCAGGTCCTCTAAGAGACGGTCAGCATAGCTGGTGATCCTGAAAAACCATTGTTCCAACTCCTTAAAGGATACCACGTCACCACAGCGCCAGCATTCACCGTCCACCACCTGCTCGTTGGCCAGAACCGTCTTGCAGGAAGAACACCAGTTAACGGGAGCCTTGCTCTTATAGGCCAATCCTTTTTTGTAGAACAGCAAAAAAAGCCACTGGTTCCAGCGGTAGTAATCGGGATCGCAAGTGGCCACCTCCCTTTCCCAGTCATAGCTGAGCCCCAGGGAATCCTGCTGTTTTTTCATGGCCGCAATATTAGAATCCGTCCACTGGACGGGGCTGACCCCGTGCTCAATGGCCGCATTTTCCGCGGGCAGTCCAAAAGCATCCCAACCCATGGGATGCAGAATATTATAGCCCCGCATCCTTAAAAAGCGGGCCAGCACATCCCCAATTGAATAGACCCGCATATGCCCCATATGTAATTTTCCGGAAGGATAGGGAAACATCTCCAGGACATAATATTTCTCTTTGGAATCATCCCTCTTGTTCTCGTAAAATCGTTTTTCCGCCCAAAATTCCTGCCATTTTGGTTCCAGCTCCGCCGGGTTATAGTCTTTCATGCTGGTTTTAACCCCCTGCCGCATATTATAAAATCACATTTACAGATCATCATAAGACGTGTAGGATAACGCAAATTAAGACACAACTAATGACTTCACCGCATATAATTATATCTTAACAGCTCTAAAATGCAAGGGGTGTGCTTTTGTCCTTTCTACCTTTCCGAACTTCTAAAGTCTCATACCCATTATTTTAAACTAAGGACTAGATCCTTAACAAGTGTGGAAATTTCGTCTCTTACTGCTCGAAATTTATTCATTATTTCTTCTTCAGTCCCTTCCGCCCTGGTAGGATCTTCAAGGAACCAGTGAAGCTTTTGAACTTTACCCGGCACCACCGGACAGTTTTCCCGCGCATCACCGCACAGCGTTACAATAATATCGGTCTGTTCCAGTATATCCTTGTCAATAGATTTTGATGTCTGACCGGATATATCTATTTCGACCTCTTTCATTGCAGTAACGGCCATGGGGTTAACCCCGGAAGGGGAGATTCCCGCGCTGTAAACATCCAACCGGTCTTTGCCATAGTGCCTGGCAAACCCCTCTGCCATCTGACTGCGACTGGAATTGCCTGTGCACAGAAACAAGACTCTAGTTTTTGCCTTACTGTCTTCATTGTTTCTCATAGATAATTTTCCCCTGATTTTTAATTTTCGGATTCTCTTAAGTCAAAAGAAAACAATGAAGAAAAACGATGGCTTCCTCCCGGAGCATCTCCGGGACCACTTTGGTTTCAAATTCTGCCGAGTAATAAGTTCGCTTACTCAATACGTAGGTTAGGCTTTGACCGGAAATCGCTTTAAGGTTATTAGCGAAACCATGCCGCGCGGTCAAACACCAACAGGCACTTTTCAATGCCAAATCGTTCTTTAAGCTATGTAAAAACGGGAGCCTTTCATGAAACAGCTCCCGCTTTGCTAATCCTGATTTTTGACTTTTCTCAATCAACTAAAAGCTTCTTCCCAGTGGGGTTTAGCGAGTCTAACGTTTTGGAGGCGTCCAGCACGGCATTTTGTGCAACGTCTTTTAAGGGGCTAGCTAAAAACAACAAGCAATCCCCTTTCATAATTCTTTTTTTCATTTATCTACTTATTGACAAGCATGACGCTTGTCCTGGCAGATTGAACAACACTTGCACTTACGCTTCCATGTAAATACCTTTTTGCTAAGCCAAGGCCCCTTCTGCCCATGACAATTAGATCAACCTGTTCCTCTTCCGTTATTGAGCAAATAAGGTCTACAATGTGCCCTCATGTTACAAGGTGCTGGATGTTTACCCCGCTATCCTCAAATATTTTTCAGCTTTCTCTAATATTTCTACCGCTGCTTTGTCAGAAGAGGTATTATCCAACATTAAAGAAACCTGTTTAGGTGAATCTCCTCTGTAGATTTTTTTATCCGAAGGATAGAGGGGAGAACCCTCTTTCTCGATAACAGTAAGAATGAAGACTTTCGCCTTCATTGCTTGAGCTATTGAGATTCCCTTTTGCGCTGCTTTCATTGCATTGTCAGAACCATCAAAGGCCAAGAGCATTTTTTTCATATTAATCTCCTCCGAAAGTCTTCTTTAAATTTACTGGCACAATCATTCATTTTCTATAAGTGTATTATTTGAGGCTTGGGACTTAACGGTTAAAAAAGAGGTCTTCATTACGTCCCTTTAAAATTTTTTACATTTTACCATGAGTCTATATTTTTTACGCCCTACGGCAGTTAATTTTACAACTTACCATTGTTTGCACACCCCAAACTAAAAATGCACACCCCCTGATAAAATTTGCACCCGGGGTGTGCAAACTTTTTGGCAGAAGGGTGTGCAATGGGTTAAATTCGGCCTTTTTCTGTTAACTGATTTACCCCTGAAAGCACGAAAAGCCCTTGTAATAAGGGCTCTCGCATTGTATCAAAATTGTTGTTTTCATTTGGTGGAGCTGGCGGGAGTCGAACCCGCGGCCTCTTCCATGCCAAGGAAGCGCGCTCCCACTGCGCCACAGCCCCATA
>CAZMLU010000016.1:0-30666 GCA_964567295.1 uncultured Desulfovibrionaceae bacterium | reverse complement strand
TTTCACCGGAAAAGGGAACTGTACCAGTCACCATTTCATATAGCACAACACCCAATGAATAAATGTCCGATTGCTCGTTTGCCGAACTTCCTCTTGCTTGTTCAGGTGAGGAATAATAGACGGATCCCATCATTGAGCGCCCATGGGTTATGGTAGCATTGGCAGCTGCTCTTGCGATACCAAAATCGGTTACTTTCGCTCTTCCATCTGTTGTAATAATAATATTCTGAGGTTTAATATCTCGGTGAATAACCTTGTGTGCATGGGCATGAACCAGAGCATCACAAACTTGCAAAACCAGTTGAGCAGCATCCTGCGAACGCAAACGCCCCTGACGCTGGACGATCTCCTTTATAGTAAGACCCTCCACGTACTCCATGATAATATAATGAACCCCTTGGTTCTCTCCCTCATCATAAACATTAACAATAGCTGGATGTGAAAGCTTTGCAGCTGCCTTAGCCTCCATTTTAAAACGCCTTAAAAATTCAGGGTCTCCTGCGAATTGCTCATAAAGAACTTTAACAGCCACGACCCTGTTTAACTTTTTGTCTAAGCCTTTATAAACCCTGGACATTCCACCTTCACCTATTTTTTCCATTACTTCATAGCGGTTTTCCAGGGTCTTGCCAAGTACATCCATCGTTAAAATTGCCACCTTGTCTTAAGAATAAGAATCATCCGTGTAGTGTATTAAAATAAAGGTGATATTATCTACTCCACCTATGCTATTAGCCGTATGAACTAACTCATCAGAAATATTTTCTAGAGATTTAACGCGAAGTATTATTTCTTGAATTTCAGACGGTCTTAACATAGAAGTAAGGCCATCCGTACAGAGCAATAAATAATCACCATCGCGAAGAACTGCATGATATGTATCAACACACAGTTGAGAGGTCGTTCCCAAGGCTCTGGTAAGGTAGTTCCTTTGGGGGTGATTTTGCAGCTCTTCAAGGCTTATCTCCCCATTTCGCAAAAGTTCCATGGCCAGGGAATGATCTTCTGTAATCTGTTGAAATGAATCCTGACTAAAAATGTAAGCCTGGCTGTCCCCCACGTGAGCAAAAAGCAGATTTTTTTCTAACAAAAAAAGCACAGTTAATGTAGTGCCCATTCCCTGCAATCGGGAATTATTTTCCTGTGCCATTAAAATATTCTCATTCGCTTTTAAAACTGTCTTCTCTAAAAAATCCTTGGTCTGTGATAATTCATATATAGACGCGTCTTGAGATAATTCAGTAACACTTTCTTGAACTGTAGTAATTGCTATAGTGCTGGCTACTTCACCAGCAACATGTCCTCCCATACCATCTGCAACAGCAAAGACATAAGGAGCGTTTTGGGGAGGAACAAAAAAACGATCTTCGTTTTTTTCACGTTTACACCCGCGATGAGAACGAAAAGAATGGTTTAGCATTAATTCCTCCAACACTTTTTCTATTTGCTGAAGTTAGTATAGCAAAAACAGGTCTTAAAAGCAATTGAGTTTAAAAAGGAATAATCGCGCCATTTAAAAACTTTTTCGAATTCTAGCCACAAAAAAGCCGTCCAAATCATGTTTATGAGGGAGAAAGTAAATCATGCCCTCTTTTTTTTCTTCGCCTTTAATCTCCTCTGGTAAAAGGGGAGACAACATGGAGAGCTGAGCTGATTTTTCCTGTTGTAAGAAAGAGGTCACAACTTCTACAGTCTCTTCCGGTTCAAGGGTGCAAGCACTGTATATCAAGACACCACCAGGGCGTAAAGCTTGGTAAGCACCATTCAACAGTTCCAATTGAAGGGAAGCCAGAGAATTAATGTCTTCTGGCTGCCTACGCCACTTCAGATCCGCTTTCCTTCTGATAACCCCTAGGCCGGAACAAGGAGCATCTAAGAGAACACGGTGAAAGTTTGAGCGAGTAGAAAGAGGAAGGTTTCTACCATCCATTTTTTCTGTTCGAATAATGCTTAAGCCTTGCCTTCTTGCAGCCTCATCAACCAGTTTGAGCCTCTGAGAATACAAATCAATAGCCAGAACACTGCCCTGATCACCCATTATAGTTGCCAGATGCATAGCTTTCCCTCCGGGAGCGCTACACAAGTCTAGAACATCTTCTCCAGGTTGAGGATTTAAAAGGCGCGACACAAGCATAGAAGATTCTCCCTGTATATGGAAATAACCTTTTTGGAAGCTATCCATATCCAACAATCTCCTGGAAAGCTTTAAATAAAGCCCCTCCTCTGCATATTTGCACCTTGTTACCTCTACCCCCTCTTTTTCCAGCGACTTTTTAAGTTCTTCCCTGCTCGACCTTAGGGTATTGGTTCGCACAGTTAATGGAGGAACTTTGTTGCCAGACTTGCAAAAAGCTTCTGCCTCTTCCATTCCCATATTATTAAGCCAGCGCCTTACCATCCAAAGCGGATAAGAATAATATAGAGAAAGAAATTGATCATTTTCAGAACGTGCTGGCCAAGGAAGTTTATCTTTTTCGATGTTTACTTTTCTGAGAACAGCATTTACCAATCCTGCTACACCCTTATGGCCATAACGATGTGCCATTTTCACCGATTCATCGACAGCAGCTGATTCAGGAACCCGATCCAGATACAAAAGTTGGTATGCCCCCATCCTTAGCACAATTCTTATGGAAGGGGTCAACTTTTCAAGAGGATGTTTCAAGTATAGTGAGAGGACCCAATCTAGAGTATTCAAGCGCTGGACAACTCCATACGTTAGCTCGGTTAAAAGGTTTCTCTCAGGTTGTGAAAACTCAAAAAGAGAGAGCTTTTTATTTAAAAGGAGGTTTAAATATGATCTTTCCTCTTCTACCTTCCTTAAGACATCAAAAGCAGCTTCTCTAGCATTGAGGACTTCTTTTTGTTCCCCAGAGGGCATAAACTCAACTCCTTTAAAAAGCCTACCGGCAGGTAGACTATACTTTACATTCACCACTTCTAATTACTCCATTTCCGAGAGAATAAAAGTTATTATTAAAGCATTTTTTTAATCTCTTCCCCTCAATATAAGAAGCCTCAACAACTGTGCCAGGGCCACTGCCATAGCTGCCACATAAGTAAGAGCTGCTGCCTGTAACACCTTTCTGGCACCATTTAATTCCTCCCCGCGGAGGTATTCACCACTTGCCAACACTGTCAACGCCTTTTTACTGGCATTAAGTTCGACCGGCAAAGTAATGGCATGAAAAAATAGGGCGAACAGAAATACAGCAATACCTATATCCATCAAAAAACCCTGCTGAAAAAGGAAACCAATAAAAAACAAGGGAAAGGCAGCTTGTGAGCCAAGTCCTGCTATAGGAACAAAGGAGTTGCGTATGGTCAACGGCAAATAATCTGTATCATGCTGAATAGCATGACCAACTTCATGCGCTGTAATACCTAGTGCAGCAAGGGAACTGTTACCATACACATCTGGTGAAAGCCTTATAACCTTATTGCGAGGATCATAATGATCTGTTAGATGCCCTTCTGTCTGCACTACTTCAACATGTTCTAAGCCTGCATCATCTAAAAGTTGGCGTGCAACTTGTCCTCCTGTCAATTTCCTGCTGGCATAAACTTTTGCAAACTTTGCATAAGCACTTTTTACTTTGCTTTGAGCGTAAAAAGCAAAAATCATGGCAGGTATTACAAAAATAATAAAACCAGAATCAAAAAACCAGAACACTATAATTTAACCTCCTTAGAAGAAAAAATTCTCAAGATTATAAGTAAAATGGTGCTTTATCAGCTCTTTCGGTAAAAGTACCTAAAGCTTCCTTAAGAGCCTCCATATCAACCTTCGTATTAAAACAAGGACCATTAGGTCTTTCATTAACGACTCCTATCACTGGTAAGGGATAGCTATCCATTACTCCACTGGAAAGATCTCTTTCACAAGCAACAGCTACCACAGCTCGGGGGTTATATTTTTCTACGGCGCGCCGGGCTAAAGTCCCACCTGTAACAACTTCAACCTTAATACCCAACGAAAAAGCTAGCCCCAAAATCTCTGCCAACTGGCATTCTCCGCAGCGCTGGCAGTTGCTACTACTATGGGTTATCTTGTAAGAACAAAAATCTTTCTGAAGGCAATGCGGGAGAAGTAGAAGAATACTACCTGCTTTTTCATGTTTTGAACGAGTACTCACTAATTGGTTATTCACCTCAATAAATGACTTTTGAATTTTATCTTGTGCAATGTGCAAAAAACGTCCCACTGACAATACCAAAGGAAACAGCACAGGAATAACCTTGTCCATAAACCAGTTAAGCCCTGGAAAACTGCGGTGTTGCAAAAGTGTAAAAACCATGGCAAAAAGTCCAACAATAAAGAGAAATAGCATTATTAACAGCAAAACAGTTAGAATCAGGGCGCCTCCCCTGGAAAAATAAGTTTCAGGTGCTTTTAGGAATAGGAAAAAATAACCAGTAACCGCCAATAAAGTAATCAGAACTACTACCAATAAACCCAAAAAAACTCTTTTCTTGATTTGCTCTTTTTCCGAAGAATACCTATCCAAGTTTCTCACCTGCTTTTAAGGGATTGCCTCGCAAAAATTCTTCTACCTTCATCCTTCGTTTACCTTGGGGTTGAAGTTCCAAAATTTTCAATAAGCCGTCATTTGCAGCGACATGAAATGAATCCTTTTGAAGGCAACAAATTGTTCCAGGAGTGGCTAAGGTGGTAGCCTTATTAATTTCATTACCCTCTTTGCAATTTTCAACCTGCCTGACCCTAAAAATTTTTAAGCGTTTTTTTCGAAAGATAGTATAAGCACCCGGTGAGGGTTCAAGTGCTCGAATCTTATTGGAAATCTCCCTGGCACTTCTATTCCAGTCAATAATCTCGTCACCTTTATTAAGTGATGGCGCATAACTCGCCTTTCCTTCATCCTGCGAAACCCGGTTAATTTCTCCCCGAACCAAAATATCAAGGGCATCTTCTAAACAGATAGCACCCTCTAAAGCTAAGCGGTCATGGAGAGAGCTGTAACTCTCTTCATCTCCTATTAGAACCTTTTTCTGCATAATGATATCACCAGCATCAAGCTTAGGAATCATATAAAGAACTGTCACACCTGTCAATTTCTCACCGGCCATCAAAGCCCTCTGTATAGGGGCTGCACCGCGGTAGGCCGGTAAGAGCGAAGGATGAAGATTAATACTTCCTAATGGCGGCAATTGCAAAATCTCAGGCGGCAAGATCATTCCATAAGCTACGTTTACCAGAGCATCCGTCTCTCTTTCTTCCAAGATAGTTAGTAATTCACCTGCATGAGACGGTTGCATTACCTCGAGGCCCGATTTTAGCGCTTCTTCTTTTACCGGTGTAGGAGATAGCTTATTACTTTTGCCAGATCTATCTGGCTTGGTAATTATGTTCCGTATAACATGTTTTCCTTTTGCCAGCCTTTGTAAAGATGGTACGGCAAAAGAAGAGCTGCCCATAAAAGTTATACTCAAATACGCCATAAAATCACCCTCTAGCTTGACCAAAAACTCAGTCAAACACTATTCACCCAGTTTTTCAATTTCCTCATAGGAAAGCACCCTAAGAGCTTTATCAGTAAATAATATTCCATTTAAATGATCAATTTCATGTTGTAAAATTCTTGCCAACATCTCCTGCGCTGTTACAAGCAAAGGATTCTGATTTCTACCTACTCCACTTATTTCTACATAATCCCAACGGGACACTTCACCCACAATGCCAGGCAGACTGAGGCAACCCTCTGCTTCGACAGCTTCACCTTGCTTGTTTATGATTTCAGGGTTTATAATCTCCTTTATCTCATAACCATCATGGTATATGATTATCCTTTTGGATATTCCAACTTGAGGAGCGGCCAATCCAACCCCTTCAGATTGTATCATGGTTTCAGCCATGTCATCTAGCAATTGGAACAAAGGAGAAGAAAAATTATTTACAGTTACAGCTTTTTTACGTAAAACCGGGTCCTCGTCCTTGCGGATATTCCTTAAGGCCACCTCAATCCCTCCTCTTTTACTAATTATAACATCATAAAAGGATCAAAATCCACCTTAACCCTTGTATTCTCCCCTTGCAGACTCCTAAAGCTCCAAACAATTTTCCTTAATAATTGAGCATGCTTTTCGAGATCGGCCCCTTTTAATAACAACTGAAACCTGAAATACCCTCTTATTTTGGGTAGGGGTGCCGGAAAAGGCCCCAATATTTCTATTTCATCCCTTATTTTATCGCCGCAAAAACCTGTTTCCAGGATCTTTTTTAGGCTCTCTGAAGCCTCCTCAGCTGTTTTCTCACGGGTTGAGCTACACTCTAAAAGTATCAACTGTGAAAAGGGAGGATAAAGGAGTTCATGCCGTCTTTTTATTTCTTCCTGAATAAAACCATCGTAGTTCTGTTCAGACGCTGCCCTAATGCTGTAATGCCAGGGCGTATAAGTCTGGATAAAAACTTTACCTTTTTTATCACCTCTTCCGGTGCGACCCGCAACCTGTGTTAACAATTGAAAGGTACGTTCACCCGCTCGAAAATCAGGAAGGTGTAAGGAAACATCTGCCGAAATCACTCCCACCAGGGTAACTCCCGGAAAGTCGAGCCCTTTAGCAACCATTTGTGTCCCAATAAGAATAGAAGCTTTATTCTCCTGGAAGTCCTTCCACACCCTAGCATGAACACCTTTTTCACTAGTGGTGTCGCTATCCATTCTAATTATTTTTTCCTCAGGAAATAATTTTTTTATTTCATTTTCCACCCTTTGTGTACCCAGTCCGAAGTTTCTCAAGTATGCACTTTGACACTGTGGACATTTATTGGGGGGTGGCCTTTTAAAAGCACAGTGGTGACATTGAAGGTGTTCTGGAACAGCATGGTAAGTTAAAGAAATATCACAATACGGACATTTCATAACAAGCCCACACACCCTGCAAAGCTGAAATCCTGCAAATCCTCTCCTGTTAAGAAATAAAATCAATTGCTCTTTTCTGGACAGGCTTTCTTTCATGGCTTTAACCATAGCCCGGCTAAAAATACTTCTATTTTTATGGCGAAACTCTCGACGCATATCTACTACTTGAATAGAAGGGAGGGGCCGCCCACTTATTCTTTCCGATAACTTTATTAATTGAACTTTTTTTTCTTGCACCTCTTTATATGTTTTTAGCGATGGAGTTGCACTACCCATTAAGAACAAAGCATTATGATACCTTGCTCGCCACCTTGCTACGTCTCTAGTAAGGTACCTGGGGGATTCACTCTGCTTATATGTATTCTCATGTTCTTCATCCATAATAATCAAACCGATATTATCCAAAGGTGCAAATACAGCTGAACGTGCTCCAAGGACCACTCTGGCTTCCTTGTTTTTTACTCTCCACCATCCGTCATTTCTTTCCCTTGGAGAAAGACTGCTATGCAATAGGACAAATTTATTCCAAAAACGTCCCCGAAACTGGCTTATCATCTGGGGAGTTAGGGAAATCTCCGGCACTAATATTAAAACAGTGCGACCTTTAGAAAGTGCTTCCTCGGCCAAACGTAAATATATTTCCGTTTTACCGCTACCAGTAATCCCGAATAGTAAAAAATCTTTTTGCTCCCCGGAAAAGCCTGCACTGATAGCTTCAAATGCTGCTTCCTGTTGTGAGGAAAAGTTTAACTTTCCATCTACCTCTTTTTCTTGCCAATAGCTAGAGGTGATAAGTGGAACTTTTTCAACCTGTACCAACCCTTTTTCTAATAAAGAACGGAGGCTGCTTCTTTTTGCTCCTGTTTTTTCCTGTAGCTTAAACCATGGAACTCCTCTGTTCTCGGAAAAAGCAATTTGTTCTAAGATACTTGACTGGCGAGAAGCTTTTTGTTTCAGCTTTGCACTTTCTTGCAGCAGCAAGTCATTTTCCAAGTTCGAATACACTATCTCCTCATACTTAGGTTTAAATTTTTGCCCATGGGGCGGAAGGCAAAGTCTAATCGCTTCTATCCAGCGGCTAAAAAAACGTCTTGAAAGCCAGTAGCTAAGCTCAATAAATTCTAACTGCATAAGCTGGGAGTGGGTACTCACCTCAATGATTTCTTTAGGCTTCTCCACTACCGCACAATCATCCAAGCCAACAACATAAGCAATGACCTTCCTGGAGCGAAAAGGCACCTTGACCTGTGTTCCTGGCTCCACCTGCCCACGGAAAGCTAAAGGGATATAATATTGAAAAGGCTTATCTATTCCATCGCTTACCATATCAATAATTACCTGAGCATATTGTTCTTTTTCCATAACTTCCACCTCGGCAATAATCTTAAACACTATTTCATTAGATGTTATTATATATTATAATTAAATCATCTGCCACCAAGACCATTTAAAAAGGTATTTATGCAGCCAAGCACACAAATATCTGCTTTAAACTTATAAAATTCGAGGATGCTATGATTGATAAAACAAAAATTACAGTTAACTTAGTAAATAATGCGAACTGGTTTGTCCTTACTGCTTTTTTCTTCGCATTGGGTATCATTGCTCCAATTTTTTTTATCACAGAAGATGTTTTTTTGCTAACTGAACTGACTTCCGGCCAAAAAGAGATATTAGAAGAAATGGCCAAGGAAATATTCGAAGGACCCCCATTAAGAGGAATATTACTAATCTTTTTCAATAACTTCTTTTCCTCTTTATTTGTTATGTTTTTGGGTGTTATTTTAGGAATTCCACCTCTTTTAGGGTTATTCAGTAATGGGGCATTGCTGGGATTCATAATGACAGCAATGAGCAATGAAGAAGTCCCGGTTATTTTTTTTATTGTACTAGGAATACTACCTCACGGAATTTTTGAACTGCCTGCCTTTTTTATAAGTGCTGCCCTGGGATTGAAAACTGGTTTTCATCTTATCTTTCCTATCAAGCAAAAAACCAGAAAAGAGAGTATTGGCTACATTTGGAAAGAATATTGGTCACTCTTCCCCCTGGTTGTTTGGCTTCTGCTTTTAGGTGCCGTAATAGAAATTATTGTCACCCCAAGGCTCCTTTCCCTCGTATTATAAATTAAAAAGAGGCCAACAGAGCCTCTTCAGGTTAGGCAATATGACTTTTCTTGGTATTCCCCTACCTCACACGACCTTCAAGCTCAGCGGAACGGCAGTTAATAATTCGTTTCAAAATTGTATGAGCAAGCTCGTATTTGCTCATAATTGGAAACTCTTCCACAAATCCGTTTCGGTAAAGCACATGTACAACATTGGTTTCAGCAGCAAAACCAGCCCCTTCTACATTGAGGTCGTTAGCCACCACCATGTCCAAGTTCTTCTCCTCCATTTTAGTTGTGGCGTTCTCCAGCAAGTCTTCTGTCTCTGCGGCAAACCCTACCAAAAATTGTTCTTTTTTATTATAACCAAGCTCTTTTAAAATATCGGGATTGCGCACAAGTTTTATGTCCTTGTCATCACCCTTTTTTATTTTTTCCAAATAACATTTTTCTGGACGATAGTCAGCAACCGCCGCTGTCTTAATTACAATATCCACATTGGGATATTCTTTTAGGACAGCATTGTACATTTCCCTTGCAGTACTTACGTTTACCAAATAAACATTTTCCGGAGGCTCCAGTGGAGTGGGCCCGCTTATAAGTATCACCTTGGCACCTCTTTCACTGGCTGCTCGGGCCAAAGCATACCCCATTTTCCCAGTAGAATGGTTACCGAAAAATCGAACGGGATCTAGCGCTTCCCTGGTAGGACCTGCGGTTACCATTACTGTTAACCCAGCATAATCTCCTACATCTCCCTCAGAAATACCCTTAAGCTTTTCCACTAACAGGGATGGCTCAACCATACGCCCTTCTCCAACTTCACCACAAGCTAAGAACCCTTCCCCGGGCTCTACAATCACGTAGCCCCGCTGGCGGAGCACACTAATATTATCTTTTACCGCGGGGCTAGAAAACATTCCCGAGTTCATAGAAGGAGAAAAAACCACAGGGCATTTCTCTCGGTCTATAGCCATCAACACAGTAGTGAGTAAGTTGTCGGCTATACCTGCCCGCATTTTTCCAATAATATTGGCAGTTGCAGGAGCAACTATCACCATATGAGGTTCGCGAGCCAGATCAATGTGCGCTGTTGCATTGGAATAGGTTGACTCAAAAAGAGAAGAATAAACAGGACGTCCTGTGAGCGTCCTCATAGTTAACGGACTAATAAATTCACAAGCTGCTTTGGTCATTACAACTTGTACTGTGCAACCCTCTTTTACTAAAAGCCTGGCCAGCTCAGCGCTTTTATAGGCCGCTATTCCTCCACTTATACCGAGAAGAACGACTTTTCCCTCAAGCATATATTTTACACCTGCATTTCAAGGCGCCATTTTTTACTTAATGCCATTTTTAGTTCTTTCGTAAGTAATTTTACCTGCCGCAATATCTTCCAGGGCGGCAGAAACCTCTTTAAAAATTTGTGTTTCATCCCTATTGGCTCGCTTTTCCCTAAGTTTCCTGGCTCTTTTAGCCGCCATAATCACCAAGGTATATCTGCTATCTACCTTGTCTAAAAGTTCATCAGTTGATGGATTGATCATCCGTATCACCTTTCCCTAAAACATGATGTAAATATTTATTATCCTTTTTAACACGGCATTTTTCTGCAATTATGATTGCCTCAATTCTTTTCACTGCAGAGAAAACCTCGTCATTTACCACAAAATAATCGTATTCCCATACTTCTCTCATCTCATGGTAAGCAGCAGAATATCTCTTAGTTATGGTATCGGAGTTGTCCGTTGCTCTTCCCTTTATCCTCTTTAACAATTCTTCCATAGAGGGAGGCAATAAAAATATGGAAACACTATCTTTATAGTTGCTGCGTATCTGCTTTGCGCCCTGGATATCGATTTCCAAAAGAACATCGAAGCCGTTATTTCGTTTTTCTTCCACCTGAAAAGCCGGTGTTCCATAATAGTTATCGTAAACCCTTGCCCACTCCATAAAAGCTCCACTATCTCTTAATTTTAAAAAATACTCTTCATTTACAAATTGATAATCTATCCCGTCTATTTCTTTCTTTCGTGGAGACCGAGTGGTCATAGAGACAGAGTGGAACATCTTTTCATTTCTCTTTGCAACTGTTTTACAAACAGTCCCTTTTCCAGCACCTGAGGGTCCTGAAATAACTATAAACAGTCCCTTTTCCATGTTTTTCTCTCCATATTGTTATCAATAAGCCAAAATTACTGTTTGCCTTCTTCTGCTGCTTCTTTGCTCTGCAAGCGATGTTTTACTGTTTCTGGCTGAACTGCGGATAATATAATATGCCCACTATCTGAAATAATTACAGCCCTGGTACGCCTTCCATATGTTGCATCCACTAACATGCCCCTGTCTCTGGCCTCCCCTATTATCCTCTTTATGGGTGCCGATTCCGGACTGACAATGGCAATAATACGATTTGCCGAAACAATATTTCCAAATCCAATATTTATAAGTTTAATATTCATTTTCAACCTGTCCCCGAGCAAATTTATTCATAAACGCTCCGCAAACAGGCATGACACCTCCTTTAAATATGTTACACAAAAAATAGACTGGAATAGATTTACTGTAAGGACTGCTCCCTTAACCCCTCACAACCCCAAAAGGACAGCAAACAAGCAATATTTTCTATTCCCTCCTTTTTATGAATAAATTAAACACTCATTCTATATTTTGTATTTGTTCTCTCACCTTTTCCATTTCGCTTTTAACTTCAACAACCATATGTGAAATCTCCAGGTCGTTGCACTTAGAAGCAATGGTATTAATTTCCCGGTTAATCTCTTGTGCCAGAAAATCCAGTTTGCGCCCTAAGACATCATCCTTAAACAAGTCCTCTTCAAATGCCTGGAGATGACTTTGAAGACGCACAAGCTCTTCATCAATATTAGACCTTTCTGCAAAAAAAGCCACCTCTGTAAAAAAACGCTGTTTGTCATAATAAGAGCAGTTGTATAGCTCATTAAGGCGATTATTTAGTTTCTGCTGATAATATTTTATCACTTGAGGACTTTTTTCTTTAATATTATGGACTGCTTCTTTAATTATGCCAATTCTGTTGGAGATATCAATTTCCAGTATTTCTCCTTCTCTCTTCCGTTGCATATTAAGCTTCGAAAGGGCTTCTTTAAGGGCGTTTTTAAGAACAGGCTCAACTCTCTCCAGGTCAATCTCATTTTTCCTTACCTGCAAAACCTCGGGTAGAACAGCCAAACTGCTTGCTGTCAATCTTTCTTCATCCAGGCTCAAAGATTTCTGAAGGGCTTGAAAGGCCTCAAGATAGGCTTTTGCCAGTTTTTCATCTATTGCCACAACACTTGCTTTGCCTTCTGTATCCAGAACAGTGATATAAACTTCAACCTTGCCCCTGAACAACTCCTCTTTAACCTGCCCTCTCACCATATCTTCTAAAGATGATAATTCTCGGGGCATTTTAATAACCATGTCAAGATAGCGATGATTTAAAGCACGAAGCTCAACTATTAAACCAAAATCCTGCCCTCTTACTTCTCCTCGTCCATATCCTGTCATACTTATGGCCAAATTTATACCCCTTACTGCAAAAATCGTTTTTTATAAATCTATTTTATCATAAATTTGTTCACATTCAAGAGAAAAAGGGAGCATTCCAAAAATATACCGAAAATAGGTCCTGAGAAGTCCTTTATCCTATATTTTCCCTGACTTTCGAAAAAAACTGCCTATTTTATTCTCTTGCCTCTTTATAGACACCCTGTTATTAATATTTTCTTATTTGCTTATTAAGAATAAAATAGGTATACTTTAATGAGAAAACTTGATGCTATACTTATGAAAATACAATCTGGAGGAAAAACTCTTGCCTTTTGACGCTATGGTTCTTAACGCAATCGTAAAAGAAATAGAAAGCACTCTTCTCAATAACAGGCCTAAAGTTGCTAGAATATTTCAGTTGAGTGCGAAAGAAGTTCTTTTGTATTTCAGGGGAGAGACTCCCGTAAAAAACCTCTTTTTTTCAATTAACTCCACCAACGCTAGAATGCATCTCACTTCTCGTCATTTCACCCATCCTTCCTCACCGCCACCCTTTTGTATGCTCTTAAGGAAGCACCTGGTTGGGGGCTTGTTGGTATCAATACGCCAACCAGAACTGGAAAGAGTGGTTTACCTTGATTTTGAAGTCTTAAACGAACGAGGGGAAAGCGCAAAAAAAACACTGGTTGCAGAAATCATGGGCAGAAACAGCAATCTAATTTTGCTGGACAATCCCGATGATGAAGGAAAACAATTAATCTTGGGCGTCCTTAAACCCGCACCTTCCTCCTTAAACCGTTTCAGGACCCTCTTATCCCATCAAGTCTATGTTCCCCCACCACTGCAGGAAAAACTTCATCCCATAGCCCTGAATTTCCAACATTTCAATGATATAGCCTCCCTGAGCGAAGGCATACCAACAAAGGATTTCTTATTAAAAAATTTACGGGGGTTAAGCCCTTTTATGGCCAATGAAATTGCTGTAAGGGCAGACTCACCTAAGATTTTACCAGAAAATATAAATAAGATCTGGGATGAGCTGCAAAATTTACTGCAGACTTATATCAAAGGAACATGGGAACCTACGCTGCTCTGCAAAGAAGACGGAACTCCCCTTGATTTTGCAGCGATCAAGCCACTTGGAAATACCGCAACTAATACTTATGTTCGTGCATCTATGAATAAAATGCTGGATGAATTTTACGATAATAAGGAAAAAATAGAAGAAAGAAAGAAGATACGAGAATTCCTGCTGCAACAAATCAAACGATCCCTGGACAAAAACCTTAAAAAAGAAAAAAATCAGTTGGAAGAACTGGAAAAAGCCCATAATGCTGATTATTATCGTCTTTGCGGAGAGCTTATTAATATTAATATTGGAAAAATAGAACCACGCAAAAATAGCGTTTCCCTAGAGAATATTTACAGTGAAGAAAAGGAAGAGCTCCAAATACCCCTGAACCCTTCTCTTTCAGCCTCTCAAAATGCCCAGCGCTATTTTCGGAAATATCGTAAAGCAAGCCAAGGAATAAAAAAAATCTCTCACCAACTTGGACGTACACGCCAAGAAATACTCTATCTCGAAAGCATCCTTTTTGCCATAGAAAATGCTGATTACAACACTCTTGAAGAGATCAAAGATGAGTTAGAGGAAGGAGGTTACCTTCCGCTTAGCGACAAAACTTCCTCCACTCGAAAAAAAGATGTCAGAGCAGCACCCTTGAAATTTATATCATCAACAGGTGAAGAAATATTCGTAGGACGCAACAACAGACAAAACGATTACCTCACGCTACGTTTTGCTGCTAAAGCTGACTACTGGTTTCACGTAAAAGACCTGCCTGGAGCTCATGTTATCGTACGCTCTTCTTCCCCATCCTCTGCAGCCATAGAAGAAGCAGCTTTTCTGGCAGCACATTTCAGCCGAGGCACCAACTCCTCCAATGTAGCAGTCGATTATACTCCCATTAAAAACATTCGCCGCCATCCAGTTGGAAAACCAGGCATGGTAACATACAAAAACTACCGTACGGTTTTTGTTACACCGGAAAAAAGAAAAATAAATACCCTGCTCAAAAACTCAGAAAAGAGTTAAGAGGATCACCCGTTATTATCATCTTCAACTATAAAAACCTCGTCTCTTGCATCCATCTCCTCGAGGCACACCTCAATACTTTCGTGGCGGCTGGTAGGAACATTTTTCCCAACAAAATCAGGGCGGATAGGCAGTTCCCTGTGGCCTCTGTCAACCAAGACAGCAAGTTGAATAGAAAAAGGCCTACCTCTTTCCATAAGAGCTTCCATAGCTGCCCTTGCAGAGCGGCCTGTATAAAGCACATCATCGACTAATACTACCACTTTTTCGGTAATATCTAGAGTAAAGGCAACAGCTTCTTCCCTTCCCTTCACAGAATCATTAAATTGAAGATCGTCCCTGTATGGAGTAATATCAAGAAGCCCAATCAGGGGCTCAATTCCCTCTATCTTTTCCACCAACCCGGCTAAACGATAAGCAAGGGGTATTCCCCTGCTTTTTATACCTACCAATACAAGATTTTCTGTGCCTTTGTTTCTCTCCACTATTTCATGTGCAATTCTTGTTATGGCCCTTCTGATACCATCTGCGTCCATAATTTGTCTTTTAAGTCTCGTCATTGGCCTTCACCCTACTCCAGAATTGTTCAAAAAAACTATCCGGTTTTACAATAAACTCCAAATATTCTTCACTTTTCGGATGTATAAACCCTAATTTGTGCGAATGTAAAAGCTGCCCTACACCTTTGTAAGGAGAATGTTTAGGACCATATAGCGGATCCCCCACTACAGGACAACCCAGGTAGGCGAGATGAACTCTTATCTGGTGGGTTCGCCCTGTCTCAAGTTTTAAAGATAGGAGGGAAAAGAATGGGCGTTTTTGTAGGACCCGGTAATGAGTTATGGCGAAGCGCCCTTGTCCATTTTTTAAGACTGCAAATCTTTTACGTTCTCGGGGATCTCTTCCCAAGGGGGCATTGATAGTGCCCTCCTGATCCACAGGAGAGCCATGAACAACCGCTAAATATTGGCGCTTTATTCTACGCTCTCTAAGTTGAAAGGATAGCTTGATAAATGAATCTTGATTCTTGGCTACTACTATAAGACCTGAAGTGTCTTTATCCAGGCGGTGAACAATGCCCGGCCTGATTTTGTCCCCTATGGCCAAGAGGTCTTTACAATGTGCTAACAGAGCATTAACCATTGTCCCTTCACGGTTACCCGCTGCCGGGTGAACAACCATCCCCTTAGGCTTATTTACAACCAATAGCTCCGAATCTTCATAGACTATATCCAAAGGAATTGACTCTGCCTTAGCCTCCATGGTTTTGGGTGGAGGAATACATAACAGCACCTGTTGTCCATCTTTAATTCTATATCCAGACTTAAACTGCTTCTTACCGTCGATTAAAACAAGTCCCTGGCGACATAGCTTTTGCAACATTGAGCGTGACATGGATTCTTCCATTTCGGACAGGAAATGGTCTAATCGGACTCCGTCATATTTTTCATTTACTATAAAATATTTCTTTTCCATATTATGTCCACCTGTCTATTTCTCAATATAAAAGAATGACAAGTGCCTGCTCAATCCCCACATAATTAAAAAAGCACCAACAAGAATTGCTGCATCTGCTAGATTAAAAACCGGCCAGATGCGAAAATCCAAAAAATCTATTACGTAACCAGTCCTGATGCGATCATAGAGATTTCCTAGCACACCACCAAACATAAAAGAAAGTCCTATATGGATCATAGTAAAATGGGGCGAAAAGTATCGTTTTCCAAAAATAATCAATAAAATCATCAAAGCGGAAACAAGTATAAAAAATATCCTGTAGTTAGGAAGTATTCCAAAAGCCGCACCAAAATTGCGAACATATGTAAGATGAAAAACTCCCTCAAACACTGGCCAAGTTTCGCTGTAGTCCATTGTGATATTTATCCAGTATTTGCTAGCTTGATCTGCAATAAGCAAAATAGCTGCCAATCCAAAAAAGAAAACCCTTCCTCCCCAAAAGTGCTTTTTCCCTTTTCGCGGTTTTTGGTCAACAACAAATGTGCCTGGCCTACCAACTAGTCCTTTATTTTCGTCCTCTTCAGGTATCTTCGTCTCCCCCTATATCTCGTTTCTGAGCTTTTATCGTCCAAATATAATTTTTCCTGTTTTATCCAATAAAACTTTCTTGCCCTGCACCCGGCAAAGAAAGAAAACTCTATTATAAATAAGTCAACACTATACGTACCAGTTCGGCAATAAAGTCACCTATAATGGGCAGATTTAGTACAACCAATCTCTGCAAGAAATAAAGTACTAAAGCAGCTAAAATAGTCATTCCCAGTGCAAATCCTAATCCCCTGAAAAGCCCTCCTACAAAATTAAGTAGCATATAACGTCGAGGGTTGTTCAGGAGATTAATATAATCAGCGAGATTATATTTCTCTATCTGCTGAGATAATTCAGCTATCCTATCTGATAAACTTTGGTCTTCTTCCTCTGACATACTACAAATACCAGCCCATCAATTGAAATTTCCACAAGCTCCCCTGGCATCAACTTCAAACTCGGGATTATTCAGGGGAAGATGTGAATACTATAAAATATTATTCAGAATCCCCAAACAACGGGAGCAGATGGTGGGGTGTTCGTCATTATAACCCACTGAAGATGAGTAATTCCAGCATCTTTCACATTTATATCCCTCAGCAAGGTTTACCCTCATACTGAGGGGAAGTACTTGTGCCTTTTCTGTGTTACCTCTTGCTAAAGTTGCGGGATCATAAAGTTTACACTCAGAAACAATTAGCAGGTTTCCCAGAAAAGGAGCGTATTCTTTTAAATGACCGTAAAGATTATCATCAGGATATAGTTCTACAGCTGCTTCCAACGAATTGCCGATTTGTTTTTCCCTTCTGGCCTTCTCCAATACACGATTAACCTCTTCTTTTAGTTCCAACAATACTTCCCAGCGCTCTGCCAATTCATCGTCTTTATAATAAGATGGAAGTTCAGGCCAGTAGGCCAGCTGTATACTTTCTTTGTTTCTGAAAGGTAAATTAGACCATATTTCTTCTGCAGTAAAAGACAAAATCGGGGCAATAAGCAAAGCAATGGTCTGCAGAACTTCTGCCAATACAGTTTGTGCTGCTCTCCTAGAGGCAGAATTCTTCTCCAGCACATAAAGACGATCTTTAATAATATCCAAATATACATTGCTCATGTCTACTACTGCAAAATTATGTATTGAATGGAAGACTCCGTGGAATTCATACTTTTCATAGGCGTTGCCCGTTTTTTCGGTAAGCTTATAAAGGCGGTGCAAAACCCAGCGATCCATTTCTTCCAATTCGCTGTAATCCACGGAGTGAATTGTAGGGTCAAAGTCACTACAGTTTCCCAGGAGAAAACGGCAAGTATTACGGATTTTACGGTAAATCTCTGTTAGCTGTTTGAGAATGCCTTTGGATAAATGCACATCATTTGTAAAATCAGCGCTGGAAACCCAAAGACGTAAAATATCAGCACCATAATTTTCAATGATATCACTGGGAGCTATAACATTTCCTAGGGACTTGGACATTTTTTTTCCCTCACCATCTACTACCCAACCGTGGCTGAGTACACTATGATAAGGGGGCTCCCCCCTGGTGGCGACCGCAGTAAGGAGTGAGGATTGAAACCATCCTCTGAACTGGTCACTACCTTCTACGTAGAGGTCTGCCGGCCAACGTAACTCTTCTCTCCCCTCTAAAACTGCCTCGTGGCTGGAGCCCGAATCAAACCATACATCCATGATATCCTGCTCTTTGCGAAATTTTTCTCCTCCACATGAAGAACATTTTGTATTCTCGGGCAAAATTTCTTCTGCGTCATATAAATACCAGGCGTCAGAACCCTCTTTACCAAATAGATCCTGAACTGCGGCTATGCTTTCTGGAATTAATAGAGCCTCATCACACTTCAGGCAATAAAATATTGGCAGAGGTACGCCCCAGACCCTCTGGCGAGAAATACACCAGTCTTTGCGGTCAGCAATCATATTTTTCATTCTGCCTTCCCCCCAAACAGGAACCCAGATGACCTTTTGTACAGCTTTAAGAGCTTCTTCCCTAAAATTTTCTATAGAAGCAAACCACTGTTCAGTGGCTCGGAAGATAACTTCCTCCTTGCAGCGCCAACAATGAGGATATTGGTGAGTTATAAAAGATAGATTTAAAAGAGCATTCTCTCTTTCTAGCGCCTCGGTAACCGCCTTATTGCCTTCATCAAACTTTAGTCCGCTAAACTCCCCTGCCTCAGAAGTAAACACCCCCTTAGAATCCATAGGGGCAAAAATATCAAGGTCATATTCCAGACCTGTTTCATAATCTTCTTGGCCATGCCCCGGAGCGGTGTGGACGCAACCACTCCCCTGTTCCAGTGTCACATAATCAGCCAACAACAGCTGGGAATTCCTCTCATAAAGAGGGTGTTTGCAGATAACTCCTTCTAATTCGCCACCTTTAAAGCGGTATAGGATATCACCTCTCTCCTTATTAATTGCTTTAAACACATCTTCCAGAAGATCCTCGGCTATCAAATACAGCTCATCCCCATCTGCTTCAACTAGCACATAAGAAAAGGAGGGGTGCAGGGCGATTGCCAAGTTTGCAGGAATAGTCCATGGGGTGGTAGTCCAAATCAACACATAAGATTGTTTTCCCACACTATTCCATTTATCCCGATTATCTACCACAGGAAATTTTACAAAAATAGAAGGCGATTTTCTCTCATGGTATTCTACTTCAGCTTCAGCAAGTGCAGTTTCACACTGTGAACACCAAAAAACAGGTTTTGAACCCTTATAGATAAAACCTTTTCGGGCCATACTTCCAAAAACTCCTATCTGTGCAGCCTCATACGTAGGGTCGAGGGTAATATAAGGATTACCCCAATCTCCTATCACACCCAGTCTTTTAAATTGTTCCCGTTGTACATCCAGGTAATGTAGCGCATAATCCCTACACATACGCCTGAATTCGAACATGGATACTTCTTCCCTATTAATTTTGTTGGTTTTTATTACCTGATGCTCAACAGGCAATCCATGAGTATCCCATCCAGGAACATAAGGTATATCATAACCTTGCATGAATTTAAACTTGTTAATAATATCCTTTAACACCTTATTAAGGGCGGTTCCCATATGAATATCCCCGTTGGCGTATGGGGGGCCATCATGCAGAAGAAAAATTGGTGCTCCTCTCCGCTTTTCCCTCATCTTTTTATACAAATCCATTTTGTCCCATAGCTCAAGGAATTTTGGCTCTTTCTTAGGCAGCCCCGCCTTCATTGGGAATTCTGTTTTGGGAAGGTTCAATGTGCTACTATAATCCATATCATACTGCCTGGCTGGCTGAAATCGCTTAAGGTATATTCTTCTACAAGCCTTATCCATTACAAAACCTACCAGGCTTTTCTACCTCCTTTTGCATACGCAGTATTTTGACAATAAAAATAATCTCGTCAACAGGGACGAGATCAATACTCGCGGTACCACCCTTTTTGTCACAGGATATTCCATAACCTCTTTAAAGCGTTAACGCCGCTTAATCGCTTGCCACTACTGGGAGGAAAAAGCCTACCCCCTTTGGAAGCAAGAGCTCCCGGGTGATCTTCAACATGTCCCTCCTTGCCGGTCTTTCACTATCCCCGGTTCGCTGAAAAGGCCAAGACCATGTTTACTCTCCCGTTCACAGCCTCTTACAATAACTATTATAATGCTCATGTTTCTTCCAGTCAAAGGAAATCACAAGAAATTATACTTTTTTATTCCTCATCCCCTGACTCCTGTTCCGAGTCATCTTCTTCCACTTGCAACCAGCCCTCCAACTCCAGCGAGGCCAACTGGGCTTCGATAAAAGAACGAAACCTGAGTTTAAAAATCTGTGCCTGCTTGTAAACCTCTTCGTGCTCTGAAAGGATACGACTCGCCTTATAATGGGCTTCTTCTACCGTGCGCTGCGCTTCCTTGTCTGCTTCTTTGCGTATCAATTCCGCTTCTTTGTTAGCGTTTCGCTTAACATCTTCCGCAGTTTCCTGTGCCACAATAATGGCATTATGAAGAGTGTCTTCCAGCTTCTGATATTGCTCCAGCTTCTCATGCAGCTCTTGGATTTTTTCTTCCAGGCTCAGTTTGTCTTTCATTGCCTGCTCATAATCCTTGGCCACCTTATCTAAAAATTCGTCAACCTCCTCTGCGTTATAACCTCTTAACTTCCGGCCAAACTCCTTGTTCTGAACGTCAATTGGCATAAGGCCCATTATCCTTGCCCCCTTCTGGAAAGTCAGAAAAAGCTACCTTCATACACTTCTTTTTCGACAATTCTATAATTTCTCCTGCATTTTTAAAAATTCTAAGCGCAGAGGCCCAAAGAATCTGTTACATTATCCTATGCAACAGTAAGTGAGTACGTCCTTTCTTGGTCTCTCCTCCATACTCAGCAATTTCTACCCTGCCCTTGCCCGTTACAGAAACAAGGTCTCCCACCTTTACCACCCGTGAGGGTTGACGTATGATCTGGTAGTTCACCTTAACCTGTTCCCCTCTTATAAGTGGGGTTATCCGGGAACGAGAAAGACCAAAACCTAAACCGGCTACAGCATCTAACCTCATAGAAGGAACCGTTCCTTTTATCTCTTTCATGCGCTGTGGTGGTATTTCGACTTGTACAATATCTTTGTCAACCTCTTCAACATCCACCGTATAATGACCTATCTTCTTTAAATTAATCCTTACATATGAAGTCATTTCTGGAAGCAAAAAAGCGAGAGCCTTTTCACCGCCACTATAAATGATGTCACCTATCATCTCTCTTTTTATGCCCTGACCCAGAATAGCTCCAAGAAAATCTCTGTGGGTCAATATTCCTTGCGGAAAACCCCTTAATAAAATACAACTAACTGCTTCTTCTTCTTTTGGGGCAGGCATAGATAACGGAGCAGTTAATATTCTCACTCTTTCCGCGGCAGGATAGCCGCCAAACAAAACAGTTCTTATTTCCGGAAAATCCTTTAAGATATCCCTGGCAATCTGTTGTTGCCTTGGATCAGTAAATGCAGTCCAACTTTTCTTATTTTTTTCTAAAGAGTTATGCAACATGGACCGAAAATTATCAGCCCATTTGTTCTCAGCATAAAGGGGGTATTTAGAAAAATACTTGCCTTCAGATTTGCTCATTTAATCCTCCATTATTACAGTATTCCCATTAAAATACGACGAACAATTCCTAACACTATAAGAGCCACAATAGGAGATAAATCCATATAACCACCACCCATACGTACTGGCGGGATCAAACTTCTAAATGGTGCCAGGAAAGGTTCTGTGACCTGCCTAAAAAATTGAACCACATTTAATAGAAGCGGATTGCCGTATGGGTTTACCGGAAAAAAACTGAGTATAATTCGAATAAGAATCAAAAAGTATAGTATATCAAAAAAAGCTGACACAATGTTCTGCAAAAACAGGTTGATAATCCTCTACCTCCCTTAATACTGTTATTGAATTATTATTTCCTGCATCTTTCTCTTGGGGACATGAAGCACTCCTCTGTCATCTCGCCAGTAACTGGTATCTCCATTTTCTTCAACATTTTCAAGAACAACTTTTTCGCTCGGTTTGCCAAGTGCAATAACCAGCAAAACATTGTACTTGTCCCGAATCCCCAGTTCTTTACGGAGAGCACCCCGCTCAATAGAACCTATTATACAATCCCCCAAGCCCCTTTCCACAGCGCCCAACAGAATGGTCTGGGCTGCTATTCCGTGATCGCAATCAATCTTTTCACTGATAGTTTTGTCGCCCAGTATAACAATATATGCCGCTGGACGTTCCCCCTCTTTAGGCCCTTCCCAATCTTTTAACTGGGCGGCCCAAGAGAGGTATGGAAAAATAGAACTGTTAGATATTTCATCTGCTGAAAGAATATATTTTAAGGGTTGACTATTATTGGCTGAAGCCGTTAAGCGAGCTAACCCCACAAGATCTTCCAACAACGATAGTTCTATTTTTGGGGACTCCCTAAAACAACGACAGCTACGATTTCTTAAAACCAGTTCATAAAAATCCACTCGTTTTCCTCCTTATTTCACCCTTTCACCAAATAAAGCAGTCCCTATACGTACCATGTTTGAGCCTTCCTCTACCGCCACTTCAAAATCGTTAGTCATCCCCATGGAAAGGTACTTCATCATAGCTCCAGGAACCTTTAAGTTCTTGAACAATTGGTTGAGACCGCTAAAATAAGTACGCACTTTTTCAGGATTATCCACCAAAGGAGCTATAGCCATTAACCCTTTAACTTTAATCCTATCCAACAATACTATCTCCCCCAAGGCTTCCTCCACCTTATCTGGCTCAAATCCATATTTAGTCTCTTCTGAACCAATATTTACCTGAACCAGCACATCGACCACTCTATTAATTTTTTCTGCTTCTTTCTGTAAAACATGAGCTAACTTAAGACGATCCAGCGAGTGAATCAATTTAAAAAAAGGTAGGACATCTTTCACCTTGTTTGTCTGGAGGTGACCCATAAAATGCCAATTCAGTCCCGAGGGAAGAGAGCTGATTTTGGGAAGAGCTTCTTGGAGCCTGTTTTCCCCAAAATTTCTGATCCCAAGTTCCCATGCCCTATATACTTTATCTAAAGGTATGGTTTTGGTCACAGCAATTAAGGTTATCTCTTCTTTAGAAATACCTCTCTTTGCAGCAGCCCTGGCCAACCTTTTCTGTACTATTTCTAAATTGTCTTGCAACACGGAAGTAATCCCTCCTTAGATTAAAGGCCATTACTTAAAAAAATGCTGTCCTTCTTTCACCCTAGAAGGATTGGTTACTACCTGTTTATAAGGTTCAAGGTTATTTACAAGGTATTGCTCCTCTTTCTCTCCCAGCACAATAGCTTCATGGAATGTAACAACCCCTTGTTCAATTGTATATATCCCCTTTTTTCCTTCCAGTTCATATAGGGATTCCTTGGGTATCAAGGCACCCTCTAATTCTTGGTAAACGATCTCTGCCTGACACCAGCGTTGATTGTAAAAGTCACCTACTTCCTGAGTCATTCGCCAGGTTGTTTCCCAATAGTCGTCATCTCTCTGGTTGACCTCCACTCTTTCACCTTTTACTGGACCATCCGGGGCAAAACTAAAATGCAGTTCAATTTGGCTACTATCAGCAATTGACTCGCCCGGGGATGGTGGTAGCACAGCGCTATAATACCAGTAATGATTGTTGAGGATCTTTAATAGAGGATGAAAAATATGAACCCTTTCTCCACTTTCCGAAACAGCTTTGTCGCCTTTATGTTTTTTTAAGAACTCTTCTTCGCTTTCCAGATAAGGAAACTGAAATCCTGGTCCGTATTCTTCCCAACCATCCATCTGCAAAATAACTAAACCTGCTACAGGAGCAGTCACACTTTCCGTGCGATTAGAAAAAGAAAATTGCCCGTAATCCTCATCAAATGATTCATCTCCAAACATAAACCGATCCCCAAAACCGTGAACACCATCCCACTTTATCACAACATCATCCGCTTCATTTTCCGGCTCATCCATTGGCAGTTCAGCTATGGTAGCTAACTCTGTTCCCACAGAAACTCGCTTGCCGTTCTCTACCTTATAATATACAAATCCTGACTGAGAAGCAAGGATGATCTCTTCTTCAAAAGTAAGAATCCCTGAAGTTGAGTGGGTTATCGGAAGAACGCCCTCTACCGCTATCACTGTACCAATTGTGTCACGCGTTACCTTTCTGTATACCCATCCTATCAGAATCTGGGCCACAAGAAAAAGAGCTAAAAAAAGAAGAAGAAAAAATACTATCTTTTTATTAAAATCACTTAAAAAGCTTTTATTCTTACCTTCTCCATCTATTACTTGAAGACCCTTGTTTTGCTTTCTAGCCTTCTTGCTACGCATGTTTCTGACACCCACCGTTAGCATTCCTATTTAAAAAAATGACACCCAACATACTACCTGTAAGCGTTCCACCTGCACCTCGAAAAGAATAAAAAAGATCCGGATAACAGTGTGTACAGTAATTGCTAATATAGATATTGCCAGGATCAACACCTGAGCGCAAAAGAATTTTTCTATTAGTCTCAGGTATATCCAGGTAGAAGCGGCCACCTCCTCTTCCTTTTAGAAAAACTGTCACATCTTTATAGGGAGTATTGTTGGAATATCCCATCACTTCCTCCCCCACTTCGTAACATCCAACCTTAATAGAGGGCGAAAACAAAACTTGAAGGTTTTCGGGGCGGGCCGAATATTTTTCTTGCATAGAAACAACAACCTTTTCCATAATACCACCACAGGTTCCTCTCCAACCAGCATGCACCAATCCTATAGCAGGAATTTTAGGCTCCAGAAAATATACCAACAGGCAATCTGCACAAAAACCTCCCAGCACAACTTCCTCTTCAGCAGTTATAAGAGCATCTACTCCAGGAACCTCCTGCATTTTTTGAGAAAAAACAGCTTTTTCGATTGCCATAGTTTCAATCCCATGAACCTGTTCACCACAAACAAGCTGTCTTTCATCCTTCCCCCAAGCTGCCATAAATTTTTTTCTGTTAGTTTGAACTAATGAAGGATTATCACCTCCCCGTGTCCCAAGGTTAAGGGAAGAGAAAACACCACTGCTTACTCCACCTATACGGGTAGAGAAACCGTGACCTATAAGTCCCTTTTCATCCCATGGTGGAAAACGGAGATAAGTAACTCCATATTTATGTGTTAGCTTAAACGGCTCGCTCACATTGGCCTCCGGCAAAATAATTTTTATAAGATTACATCGCTCCAAGGTTTTTTATCTTGATAAATCCGATATCAGCCTTGACCATGCTTAAAAGCATTTTTTCTATTCCCTCCGGTTCTAAATCCGGAAGTATAACCAAGCTGCTGGAATATCCGGCCAAACAATGTCTATGTATTTTCCCCTCCAAGGCAATTTTCTTTTCCAGCCCTTCGTCTTCTTGAAAAAGAACAAATGAAGGACTGTACAACTTCTTATCAGTAATGCCGGAGAGCAACCCAAAATCATACCTATCATTTTCTAAAAGCCTTCTAAAATCCTCTTCAGCACCAGCACCACCCAGGCATATGTTTAGGTCGTATTCATCCGAAAAGTTCTCCACCCTGCGAGACATATGTGAAACAACTTTTAATGCTAAATCATAATGTTCCGAGGCCTCTTCTTTTCTTTCTTTCTTTAATAAACGAACAGCTTCCGGTAATCCAGTAAAACCAATAGTTAAAACTCCCTGCTTTAAAGCCTCTTTTATGCTATCTCCATCCATTATATTACTGCTGCCTGCATATAAATTTTGGGACATTAAGATGGGAAGATCTCTGCCTTTTAGTGCAGCCAAGACTTCGAAACGATGAAGTAGCATTCTTGCGGCAAGCAATAAAAGCCTATCCAATTCAACAAAAAACAGCCCTTCTTCTTGGTTGGCATTTAACGCCAGATGGGGTAAATTAATAGTTACAGAACATATATTGCCTCTTCCAGTTCCTTTCGGTAGCCCGTGCCTGTTTTCGGCGACTCTCATCCCACTGCTATAATAGCAAACATCCTGACCAAAAGGTTTATTAAAGGAAGTATCTAGCATAGAAAAGGAGAAATTATTCTGGACCACGGCTGTTTGCATTGCAATTTTGTAGAGATCATAGTTCGGATCTTCTGGTAATAGATTTACCCCTTTTTTTAAAGTATATATGAGGTGAGGCCAGTTGTATTTCGTTTTATAATTATTGCGTTCTTTCAGCAAAAAACGTGTTATTTCTCTCCCTTCCTCGTCAGTGGCCAAGCCTATCTGAATACTACATTTTAACCTGTTTTCCGCAAAAGAAGGAATATTATTCAGTAAATAAAAAAAACCTTTCAGGTATCGGGCTAATTCTTCTTTACCAGATAAGCTTAGAAAACCCTTACATACCTGGCTAAGGGCAGTATCGAAGTTAGGCAAAGATACTTCATCATAAAGATCATCATGGCTTCTCCTTAATGATACTATCATTGTTAATAGTGCAGAAAAAAGATCTGAAGGCAAACGCCCTCCAGCACTTGGAAAACCTACTTTCAGCAATTGTTGCAAGCCTACCTGTAAAGAACCCAAGGCTTTACTATAAAAGCCAAGACCGTGTATATGAAAACTCCCCCTTCGATGAGCCGAAGCTATTTCAGGTGGGAGAAGATTATCTAAGTAATATTTTTGGCTTACAGCCAAGGCAATTTTGTTCATCTTTTCCGCAGGCGAATAAGGGAAAAGCGTTTCAGCATTGTTTCCTTCCAGCAGGATATCCCCAACAACCTCCATCAACTCAGAACGGGCCTCTCTAATACGTGTCCGTTTATCTCTATAAAGGATATAAGCTTTTGCTGTACGTGCATGACCCTTTTCGATAAGCACTTTCTCCACCGCATCCTGAATATCTTCCACGGTAGGCAACAGTCCAGGCAAATTATTATCACTTAAAAAGGTAACTACATCTCCTGTTAACTCTTCTGCAAGGGAATAATCTTCTCCACCGACAGCACTTGCTGCCTTAAAAATAGCCTGCGTAATCTTTTCCGCATTAAAAGAAACAATCCTGCCATCTCTTTTTTTAATCTCCTGGAAAGGGAGATTCTCTTCCACCAAGCTTTCACCTTCTTTTACAGGGAGTATTATTATTCTTCATTTTGCACCTTACGTAACAAAATCACTTTTTCCAATTCTTCTTTAAAGGCCTCAATATTTTGGTAACGATAAAATACTGAGGCAAAGCGCACATAAACCACTTTGTCAAGATGCAATAGTTTTTTCATGGTATAGTTTTGCTTTCGTATTCTCAACAATAAGGGCACTTAACCATAGTTTTCCCTACCCTGTCTCACCCCAAGAAACACAATTCATTATATAGCAACCCCTAATGTATGTCCAGTTTAGCCATCCTCATCTTCTACTGGAAAATCGACAAGAATCGTATCCACACCTACTTTAACGATCTTCTCCCAAGGAATGATCATATCCTGTTTTCTACCAAGAACGCCCATAAAACCAGCCGTGCCCGGAATAATAATAGCCCTGATCGTTCCACCTTCTACATCCAGTTCAATATCATTTATAAGCCCCAACCTTTTTCCATCATTGATGTTTACTACATCCCTGTCTCGCAAATCACCTATCCGTATGGTCATTATGCTCTCCACCCCTTCTGAAATACTGCAATTATCAGTCATTCTATAAATAAACCTCTTAAACAGTAATTTTGTTGGCAACTTGCATCAGGAAAAATTCCTTTTTATATTTATTATATTACACTTTTTTTGCCATGCAAAGTCACTATAATACACTTATAGTTGGGTGATAGTTTCTGGAAATAATAATGGCAAAATTTCCGAAATATATTAATAGAATGATTTGGCAAATTAGAATAAAAAAAGCATGGAGATGAGGCCATACCTTTCCCTAAAATATTCTTTTCCAAACACTATATAATTTACGGTTTTATTCATGCACCATTAAAGAAAACTACATACATGAGAAAGGATACAGCTATACAAACGCAAAATTTAAATTTAACAAAACTACCAGTATTTAAAAATTTTCCTTCTTTTTTAACCGCTAGATCGGCGACGTCGCAAGAAAGCGGGAATATCAATGTCTGTTTCTGTAAACTCTGTCTCGGTCGAAGCTACCATTTCATTTTTGGGGGGAGAAGCTGCCCTCTTATCAAAACCAGTAGCAATAACAGTTACCCTGCATTCTTCATTAAAAGACTCGTCAATCACTGCACCAAATATGATGTTGGCATCGGGGTCAGCTGCTTCGGAAATAGTCTCCGCAGCTTCATGAATTTCAAAAAGGCTCAGGCTACTGCTGCCAGTGATATTTATTAAAACACCCATAGCACCATCAATTGAGGTTTCCAGTAAAGGGCTATATATGGCTCCTTTCGCTGCTTCTAAAGCGCTATTTTCGCCATTAGCCATGCCCACCCCCATAAGAGCAGTTCCTTTTTCTTCCATTATTGCCCTTACATCAGCAAAATCAAGGTTAATCAAACCTGGCACAGCAATAAGATCGGATATCCCCTGCACACCTTGCCGCAACACATCATCCGCTATGCGAAAAGCTTCTACCAGGGGGGTGCGCTTGTCGACAACTTGAAGCAATTTATCATTTGGGATTACAATAAGCGTATCGACTTTCTCTTTAAGAGATGCTATACCATCCTCTGCCTGTTTCATACGGCGACGCCCCTCAAACGAGAAAGGACGTGTTACCACACCTACGGTTAAAGCGTTCAAGTTTTTGGCAGTTTCTGCAATAGTTGGAGCGGCTCCTGTGCCAGTTCCCCCGCCCATACCTGCAGTTATAAATACCATATCGGCGCCTTTCAATACTGTCTCAATCTCTTCCTTGCTTTCCTCCGCTGCCTGAAAGCCAGTTTCAGGATTACCGCCAGAACCAAGTCCTTTTGTTAGCTTGGATCCTACCTGTAACTTTGTTCCAGATTTAGCTAGTTCCAGAGCCTGAGCATCTGTGTTAACTGAAATAAAATCCACCCCTCTAAGCCCTGCAGCAATCATCCTATTTACGGCATTGCTTCCTCCTCCACCTACACCAATAACTTTTATCTGGGCGTAAAGCTCCATTTCAATCTCAAAATCTATCATACCCATTTTCCTCCCCTTCTCTTGGCAGCAGCTCTAAAAAATATGCATCATGGATTTTATACCTGCAATAGATGTTTTAGGTAAGCAAGTGTAAAACAAAACTTATTCCCAAATATCAGTAAAAAATGTTTTTATTCTTTTCCAAAGCATCATTATAAATCCCATTTTGCTATCAGATTTTTGGGACCTTCCAGCTGGATTATTACGCAGTGAATAGTGAATAACCCCAACGGCGGTTGAATAAATTGGGCTTTTTACTCCCAGGTATTCTGGTTGGGCAACCCGTACAGGACCATCAAAAATAGACTCTGCCAATTCAGATATACCCTTCATCATAGAGACCCCACCTGTCAATACCACACCCCCTGGAGGCATAGAAGAATGACCCATGCGAGCCATCTCCTGACTGCAAAGTTGAATAATCTCCATTACCCGAGGTTCGATATAAGTAAAAAGCTCATGTGCTGAAATAACACGTTTATCTCTTCCACTTATTCCCTCAACTTCAATTTTTGCTTCTTCCGAAGCCATCTCTCCCAAGGCACATCCGTGCTCAACTTTTAATCTTTCAGACAATTGGAAGGTTGTTCGCAGGCCTACAGCAAGATCGTTAGTGATGTGATCGCCACCTACCGGCAAAACGGCAATATCTCTTAATCCCCCTCCCTGAAAGAAGGAAACCTCCGTAGTCCCGCCTCCTATATCAATTAAAAAAACACCCAACTCCTTCTCGTCCCGAGAAAGGCATATCTCTCCGTTACCCAAAGAATTAAGTACCAAGGAGTCTATATCACAGTCAGCAAGTTCTACACAACGCAAAAGATTACGAAGGGAGGTCATCGAACTCGTTAATACCATGGCTTCAACTTCCAGCCGAACCCCCAGCATACCTACCGGATCACGGATGCCATCGTAACCATCGATGATAAATTCACGAGGAATGACATCGATAATTTCCCTATCCTGCGGCAAGGCAATAACTCTGGCAGCATTTAGAACCCGCTCCACATCTTGTTCTGTAATCTCCTTGTCTTCTCTGGATACAGCAACTACACCACGATTATTAATTAATCCTACATGAGACCCTGCGATACCTACACTAACTTCCGTTATTTTGGATCCTACCATTCTTTCAGCTTCAGATTTTGCTGTGTTTATGGCTTCCACGGTTCTTTCTAAATCAACAATAATACCTTTTTTAATACCGCCAGAAGGGCTTGTGCCTACTCCAACAATGTTGATTGCTCCATCTGTTGCAAATTCTCCGACTATAAGACAAACATTAGAAGTTCCAATATCAATTCCTGCTATTACATCTCGCCTAGTCAATACGCCACCCCCTAAGATGACTGGCCAAATCATGCTATTTTATTTATTCCACATAGAAAATGTTTTTCCTTTCGATGCAAAAAAATTT
>CAZMLU010000015.1:10812-31762 GCA_964567295.1 uncultured Desulfovibrionaceae bacterium | reverse complement strand
TTTGGAAACAACAAAACGAGCGCCTGCAGTCCCTAAAAATTTAATATAATCATTTTTGTGTGGTTCTGGAATGGTTGGTTTCATATTCTTGCTCCTTCCAAATTAACACCTTAATTATAACTATTCATAATCCAATTAACAAGACAAATGGCAATAGTGGCAGAACCCTTATTGTTTTTTTTAAAAGAAGGCAAGACAAGTTTTATAGTTTTTGCTTTAATTTCAAACTGTCAAAACTTGATTTTTACCCATTTCTATGCTATATTTATAAAAAATAGAGAATATGTCGGGGTGGCGGAACAGGCAGACGCGCACGGTTGAGGGCCGTGTGGTTAACACCATGTGGGTTCGATTCCCATCCCCGACACCAGAAAATAATTTCCACTAAAAAGCTGGCAGGGTAACTGCCAGCTTTTTATATGACATATATTATTTTTTCGCATCAACCGGGAATATACGTTCTTCTTCAACTCGTTCAGCAGCATAAAGCAAAATGTAAGCCTAAACGTATTTGACAAGAGTAGATACGCGGTATATACTTGGTATAAGAGGTGATTCCAGTGTATACCACCATTCAAAAATGGGGAAACAGTCAAGCGATTAGGCTGCCAAAGCCAATTCTGGAAATGGCAAACTTAAAGGAACACGATAAAGTAGAAATAAAAATTGAAAACGACAATTTAATTATCATTCCTTTAAAAAAACACAGGACCTTGGAGGAACGGATAGCTGAATACAAAGGTGATTACCGGTGCAGTGAATGGGATACTGGAAAACAAACCGGCAAAGAGGTATGGTAATGATATATATGCCAGAACAGGGCGATATTGTATTTTTAGAATTTGACCCACAAACAGGACACGAGCAAAAAGAGAAAAAGCCGGCTATGGTTGTAAGCAACAATACTTTTAATCATTTCACGAAAATTGCCATGGTATGCCCAATTACCAGTACAAATAGGGATTTTCCTCTTCACGTACAGTTAGATGAAAGGTCAAAAACCGCAGGAGTTGTCATGTGTGAACAGGTAAAAGCGCTGGATGTACATGCCAGGAATGTGTCCTTCTATGAAAAAGCCCCCCAAGATATTCTGGGAGAAGTTGTCGATATTATGATTGGGTTTGTGGAAATGGTTTAATAGTGCAAATAGCATTACGGTAATGAATGTGTGGATAGTGTATATACCAGAGGCCTCTGCCCTGATAGCTGTGCACGAGAGTCTAAAAGTATTGTCAGGATAGGCAGTAATTAACTCCTCCCCATAAGCAAGTTCAACATATTTTTCAAAGCCTGCAGTAATTTCGTCGGCATGATCAAGTGGCATGTTATTTACCTCGATACCATCTTTAATAGACAAGTCCAACATCATGGCGATCTCTTCCCTGGCAATATCCTCGTCTGGGCCATATTATTCATCATAGAGCTCTGCATCAATTAAGCCTTCCTCGATCAAGCCTTCAAATCTTTCCTGGCCAGCTTTTCAATTCTTTCCTCTGCCACACGTCCTTCTCCATCTGGAAAATCAGAAGCAGATGCAGTTGATGCTAAAGCCAGTACAAGAAAGAAGGGTAAAATTGTAAATACATTTGATCGTTTCACAATACCACCCAAGTTATTAATTAAACATCAAAGCATTAAACAGGATTTGTCAATTTTAAAATTTATATTTTAATTTCAAGCATATTTCCAAAATCTCCTTTCAATATACAATAAAATTCTAATTTCATGAAAGCAGCGGATAGGATAATCTCCCTACAAAATAATGAAGTATGGGCATACTTCATTAGCAGTTACTTGTCCCGTCAGGATGATTCTTATTTTTCTTCTTTTCAAGGAGTGCTTGCAGTGCGACTTCAAATTTCCGGTTGTCGTCGTCTGTGCGCTTTCTGGGGCCCTTGGTGTTTCCCCCGCTGCGGCGCAATTTGGCTTTGAGTTCTCTCTCTTCCAGAAAGAACTCAATATTTTCCGAACTGTACTCTCGCCCACCAGGGCTCAAGCAGCTTGCTTGTTTTCCCAGTACCATAGCTGCCAGCCCCCAGTCCTGGGTAATGACAATGTCACCTTTTTCCGTGATGTTTAAAACTTTCATATCGGCTTCCTGGGAAGCATCACCCACGATGAGGTGATGGTCGGACTCGATATTATGGTTAAAACTGGCAACCGTCCAGACAGGAACCCCGTATATACGGCCCCACTGGCGACAGAGCTGCAGCGCTCTTTTAGGACAGGCATCAGCATCCACAATGATTTTCATGGTCTTGCTCCAGCTTTCATTTAACCCTTACCCCCTGATTTTATTGCTGCGGCGAGAACTATTCTACTGCTCGTTGTCATCATTTATACTAGAAAAAGTTAGCCTCTTCGCTATGTAGCATAATGGGCAAATTATAGTAATAATTCTAACATAATAATATCTTTCCGTCGATATAAAGTTATTATGGTAAAAGTTGGAAGTAAAAAGGTGAGCATATACCGCAAAAGCTGCTTACCAAATCAAGTTGTTAAATGTAATTAATGCAATTATCACGCAATATTTCTTTTTAGACAGGTTTTCGAAAAGTGTGAAGAATTTGTAATATAATGATACCCAAAGCTTGCAGAAACAGAAGAAGTAAACAGTATTGCCTCTCAAGAAATTGAAGCAATAATAACAGTTGATGAGGAAAGCACGCTGGCAATTTGTAAAAGTGCAGGAACAAAAGATAAGCCAGAAGAAGATGTTCTAGATAGCGCTCCAAAGGGGAGATTACTCAAAATTATTGACAAACATGAAGATGGCCTGATTAAAAGATGGATATGCCTGGTGAGAAGTAGAGGATACCGTTACTGGAATTTCGGGGTGGTTGGCCAAGAAATTTTTAGAAGAAAAGGAGACCTAAAATACTTTTTACTAACACGATGGTAGCAAAAATACCTGGGTAGCTGAAATTTATTTCATCGTAGCTCTTAGCAGCGGGCTCCCCTTCAAAAGTGGCCTGCACGTCTGATGCTAACATTTTTTGCAGGGAAGGAATACTTTCAAGCACTTTCAGGGAAGCTTCGTAACCCTCTGCTAAACTTCTTCATGCAGTGCCTTATAAAGGCTGTAACAGAGCAGGAGCATAACAAAGGTAAAGGGGAGAGCAGCGGCAATGGTCATCTCCTGCAGGGCGACCAGTCCTCCCGAAGAGAGCAAAACCATAGCTACAGCGGATTGAGTGAGCCCCCAGGTTGCTTTTTTCAATGTGGAGGGGTACATGCTACCCCGGGAAGTCATCATACCCAGCACAAAGGTTGCTGAGTCGGCCGAGGTGACAAAAAACACCGACAGGAGAATGAGGGCCATCAGGGACATGAGCCCCCCAAAAGGGAGATAATCCAGCATGGCAAACAGGGCCAGGGGAGGGTTATCCACTGCCCTGCCAGCTATTTCAATTCCCTGGTGGATCTGCATGTTCAGGGCGGTCCCTCCAAATACGCTGAACCAGAAAAAGGTTAACAGGGTGGGAACCAATAGCGCTCCCAGGATAAACTCTCGGATGGTGCGGCCGCGGGAAATACGGGCTACAAAGACCCCCACAAAGGGCGACCAGGAAATCCACCATGCCCAGTAAAATAAAGTCCATGAGCGAGCCCACCCGGTCTCCCCTTCAAAAGGATTGGCTTGCAAGCTTATTTCCAACAACCTGTTCAGGTACTCACCCAGGGTACTGCTGAAGACAGAAAAGATATGGACGGTGGGCCCCAAGACCAGCAGCATCAGTAGCATGATGGCGGCAACGATCATGTTCGCTTTGCTCAAGACCTGGATGCCCTTATCTAGGCCGGTCATACTGGAGATCATAAATAAGACCGTGGCAACAGCGATGATAATAAATGTTACATTCATAGATTCAGGAATGCCAAAGAGGTGTGTAAGGCCGCTGTTTATCTGCAGTGCCCCCAAGCCTAGAGAGGTGACGACGCCGAAAATGGTGGCCAAAACAGCAAAAATATCGATCAGGTAGCCCCATTTGCCGTAGATTCCTTCACCCAGCAGGGAATAAAAGCACGAACTGATCAAAGGCGGCATGCCCCGTCGGAAAGAGAAATAAGCGATACATAGGCTGATGACGATATATACAGCCCAGGGGTGTAGTCCCCAGTGCAGGAAACTGTAAAGCATGGAAAATGAAGCAGCTTGCCCGGTTAAGGCCTCGAGATGTTCCGGTGGGCTGTGGTAGTGAGACAGGGGCTCGGCAACACTCCAAAAGATCAGCCCGATCCCCATCCCGGAGGCAAAGAGCATGCTGAACCAGCCAAAATAGGAATAGTGGGGTTTTTCCCGGTCACCTCCCAGTTTTATATTCCCGAAACGGCTGAAAGCGATCACCAGGCTAAAAATTAAAAACACTAAGGCAGCCATGAGGTAGAACCATCCAAAATATTCCAGTATTGAGTCATGGACAGAACCCGCCAGTTCGCCCAGGGTATTGGGACTGAAAATCCCCAGGGCGACTACGGCCAGGATAAAGATTAAGGAGATAATAAAGACCGTGTTATTTTTCAGAACACTTCCTCCTTTTATACTATGAACAGCGGCTGATTTAGAAGAGAATTTCAATTCGGCTGCTGTGCTCATTTTGATCTTTGAAATCTTTAATACAAAAAACTATTTACAAAGACTCATTCTCTACCAACCGAAAAGGGGCAACCAACAAACAAGTTAGTGAAATTTAGAAGCATCTTTCCATCCAATATTTTGCTTATTAGTTAATATTTAGTTGTAAGGTTGAGTGCGTTTAATTAAGCGATGCCTTTTTTGGAAAAAACTCCTTGGATGGCAAAGGATTTCTTAAAAAATTTACAGAGCAAAAAAGAACCGTTCCTCTGTTTCATTATCACTTTATTAAGGCACAAGCAGCACCGACTCCCTGCACTTGGCAATTACATTTTCCGCGGTGGAACCGGTAATATTTAAGATCGAAGGTTTATTATTTCGTCCCAATACGATCAGGTCCACCTTTTTTTTCTTGGCCTTGGCCAGTATATGCTTGGAAGGGCTTCCAATGGCTCTTTGTGCTTCCACCTGGCTGAAATATGTTATCAGCTCCTCTTTAATATCTTCCATTTTTTCGGTGATGGATTCACGCTGACGCTGGTCCATAAAGGGATCTCCGGCCCTTCCTCTGACATTGAGTAAAAATAGCTTTGCGCTCCAGTGGTTCATATTTTTTAAGACAGCTATAGTCCTTTGGGCCGTTGCCTCGAAATCGGTGGCGAACAAAATGCGGTCGACTTCCTCCCCGTTAAAGACCCTGGGTATGCATTTTTGTATAAAAACAGGTGTTTCGGTCAGGCGAATTACATCTTGGGTAGTGCTGCCTAAAAGGGTGCTCCAGAAGATATTTTTGCAGTTTCCCCATTGGTAGATCAGGGTCATTTCCAGTTCTTCGGCAATATAGGAGATCGTGCTGGCGGGATGTCCTTCGGCAATTTGCGTCGCCACTTCACTGCCCGTGTGTTCCTGGTAGAGCAGGGCTGTCTTTTCGATCCAGTCATTTAGCCTGAGGCGGGCTGCAGTGCCCCCACTGGAAACATGTAGCAGGTGCACATATTTTGCTTCCATACTCTGGACAAAATTAGCGATACGTATGTGGGCTTCTTTTGTATGCATGGGTAAAATAGGGACCAAGATTTTTTCAAGCATGCTTTGCCTCCAGTTACCAAGGGTTTCATAAAACAACAGGTCAGAAAATTGCCGGATATATAGAGATTATCCGAAAGAATCCATTATTTCGGCTGGATTAATGCATTAAGTTATTAATAACTGCTTATCCCCACTTATCTCCTAAATACTGCATAAAAAAAGGGTACTACAGAATTTGGAGTTGGTCAACTATTTCTAATTAACATGCAGGAATTCCGCAAATGGGAAAACATCATATTCTTCGAAAAGGCATTTAGAGCCGCCTACCAGTGTGTGGATAGTATATGTATCGTTTCCCCGACACCAGGAAAGTATTACCATAAAAAAGCTGGCAGGGTAACTGTAAGCTTTTTAGTATCATAAATTGGGTTTTCATCATATAAATCCAAACAAGTATGAATCGATATACTTAAAATTTTAAGAAGAAACTATGTATAAATATTCATTCACCAGTCAACCGATGTGTGGTTCGTCAAAACTTTGACCTTTACTTATCATTATTTAAATCAAGCACTACTCCACACGAATATTAAGCTAAAAAAGAGATTGGAGTTGAAAATGGCAGCAGGAGCGGGCCAATTATATTGATTCGTCCTGTGGTGGCACGGAATTAATTGTCTGCTCTCAAATAACATCTTGCCGCGTGGCAGAAATGCTGCTATAATATTGCTAAGGTCAATGATGGTCAGATTATATTTTATGCATTTTGAGAGAAACTAAATATATTTCGTTTATAAAGGAGGTTAATTATAATGTTTATGTTTGGAAGATTTACAGAAAGTGCACAGCAAATACCTACTTATGCACAGCAAGAAGCTTTAAAATTAAATCATAATTATGTAGGCACAGAACATCTTTTGCTGGGACTTTTACAAGAAGGCTCGACAATAGCAGCCAAAGCTCTCCAAAACTTTGGATTAGAAACAGACAGGGTTCGTGCAGAGGTTAACGACAATATCTCGAAAGAAAAGATGATCGATTCTTCCGAAACTGGTTTTACTACCAGGGCAAAAAAAGCCATAAGTTATGCTATAGAGGAAGGTTATAACCTGGGTCATAATTATGTAGGAACAGAACATATACTTCTTGGTTTATTAAGAGAGACGGACGATATAGTAGCCCGAGTCTTGGATAACTTGGGGGTAAACTTGGATAGTGTCCGTCAAGAAGTAATTAATATGTTAACAAAAGAAAAAGAAGAACAAAGAAACAAACAGGGAAACAATAATCAGGGCTCCCCGACCCCTACTTTGGATGATTACTGTTACGACCTCACAACGTTAGCACAGGAAGGAAAACTAGACCCCGTAGTTGGCCGTGAAAACGAACTGGAAAGAGTAGTCCAAATATTAGGCAGAAGAACAAAGAACAATCCTTGCCTCATTGGAGAAGCAGGTGTAGGAAAAACAGCGATTGTTGAAGGTTTAGCCCAGCTCATTTCGGAAAGGGACGTACCAGAACACTTACAGGAAAAGAGAGTTGTGCTTCTGGAACTATCTTCCTTAATAGCAGGAACCAAATACCGCGGTGAGTTTGAAGAAAGATTGCAAAAACTAGTACAAGAACTTAGGGAGAGCGAGAACATTATCCTATTTATTGACGAGTTGCACACTATTGTAGGCGCAGGTGCGGCAGAAGGAGCAATTGATGCTTCTAACATGCTAAAGCCTGCTCTTGGCAAGGGAGAACTTCAGGTTATAGGTGCAACAACTTTAAATGAATACCGCAAATATATTGAAGGTGATCCGGCTTTGGAAAGACGCTTCCAACCGGTAGAAGTTGGTGAGCCTTCGAGTGAAGAAGGGTTGGAAATTTTGAAGAGGTTGCGTGATTGTTACGAGGCGCACCACCAGGTTGCAATTACGGATGAAGCGCTGGATGCAGCTGTCAATATGGGAGAACGTTATATTCAAGATCGCTATCTTCCTGATAAAGCTATAGACCTCATAGATGAAGCAGGCTCCAGAGTCCGACTTTCTTCCACTGCAGCACCACCAGATTTTAAAGATCTAGAAAAACAAAAGGATATTGAAAAGCAAATAGAAAAGGTCAGACAGGATAAAGAGTCGGCTGCAAAAAATCAGGAATATGAAAATGCAGCACAACATAGAAACAACGAAAAGCAACTACAGAGCCAACTGGATGAGCTCATGGAAAACAGTGCAGAAGAATACAAAACTAATGCACAGAAGCCAAAAGTTACTGAAAATATTATTGCCCAGATTGTATCCAGTTGGACAGGTATTCCGGTTTACAAACTGACCGAGGAAGAGTCAACGAAACTGCTTTACATGGAAGATAGTCTGCATAACAGGGTTATCGGTCAAGATGAAGCTGTTCATGCGGTTTCAAAAGCAGTCAGGCGAGGAAGAGCAGGCCTTAAAGATCCCAAGCGACCAATTGGTTCTTTCATATTCCTCGGACCCACAGGAGTTGGAAAAACGGAGCTGGCACGCAGCCTTGCAGAAGCTCTTTTTGGAGAGGAAGAGGCTATAATTCGCCTTGATATGTCCGAATACATGGAAAAACATACCGTATCCCGATTGATAGGTGCTCCTCCAGGATATGTAGGTTATGACGAAGGAGGACAGTTAACTGAAAAAGTGCGCCGCAAACCTTATAGTGTAATCTTGCTTGATGAAATAGAGAAAGCGCATCCGGACGTTTTTAACGTCCTTCTACAAATACTTGAAGATGGCAGATTAACTGACGGTAAAGGTAAAACTGTTGATTTCCGTAACACCGTGATCATAATGACCTCTAACGTGGGGACCAGCTATATTAAAAAGCAGCCAGTAGTTGGCTTTAGAACAGCAGACGCTGAGAAAACCTACGAAGACATGAAAGAAAAACTTTTGGAGGAACTGCGTCGCACTTTCCGCCCAGAATTTTTAAACAGGTTGGAAGACATTATAGTCTTCAAGTCGCTTAACGAAGTGGAATTAGCGCAGATAATCGGCCTTATGTTGGAGGAACTTGCAAAACGAATAAAAGATTTCGGCCTCACCTTGGAGGTTTCCAAAGAAGCCAAAGAGTTCCTTGCCAAGGAAGGCTACAACCCCGAATACGGTGCCCGTCCCTTAAAAAGGGTGATCCAGAAACAGCTTGAAGATAACTTATCCGAAGAAATGCTCAAAGGTGCCTTTACTTCCGGAGATACCATCAAGGTAGATATAGAAGAAGGTGAAAACGGAAAGGAAAAGATAGTCTTTCACAAGAACAATGCAAAGAGTTATAACAAAGAAGAAAATAAAAAGGAAAAAACGGCCTATACCAGCTAAAATCCCAGAAAACATCAATACAGTATATCTATCAGCATAAGAGATAAGTAAGCAAATTCAAAATAGGTGATTGGAATAAAAAAGGAACCTGCTCTAAATTGGCAGGTTCCTTTTTTATTCCATATATTCTTGCAGTGCTTTTACCTGCATTCCCCTTTTGCCCAAAGCTTCGATCCCGCTAATGCTGGCTTGAGTCCCGGAGAGAGTGGTTATCAAAGGAATATTATGCAATACAGCGTAACTGCGTATTGAACGCTGATCCCTGCTGGAAACATTCCCCGCAGTGGTTATAATCATCAGTTGAATTTCGCCGTTTTTCAATAGGTCAATAACATGTGGACGCCCTTCATGCAGCTTGGACACTTCCCTGACCTCTATATCATTTTGACGGAGTATGCGGGCAGTTCCCCGGGTAGAGACTATTGAAAATCCGAGATCATTGATCTTTTTAGCCGTGAATACCACCGCTCTTTTATCCTGGTTGCGCACGCTCAAAAACACCGAGCCCCCAGTAGGAAGTATCTGCCCGGCAGCCAATTGGGATTTCGCAAATGCAATACCAAAACTATAATCAATTCCCATCACTTCACCGGTCGACTTCATCTCCGGTCCCAGCACAGCATCAACCCCCGGGAAACGATTAAAGGGAAAAACAGCTTCTTTTACTGCTACATGGCGCATTTCTACTTCTTCTGTAAAACCTAATTCCTGAAGTTTTTTACCCAGCATTACTTTGGTAGCGAGCTTAACCAGAGGAACTCCTATAGCCTTGCTTACAAAAGGAATGGTCCGTGAAGCCCTGGGATTTACCTCCAGGACATAAATAATATCATTCCGGATTGCATACTGAACATTCATAAGCCCTTTAACCTGAAGCTCTCGTGCCAGAGCACGTGTATATTCTTTGATCTTTTTCACGGCATCATCCATCAGGCTATATACAGGCATCACACATGCGCTATCCCCTGAATGGATCCCCGCTTCTTCGATGTGCTCCAGTATACCGCCAATTACTACCGTATCGCCATCAGATATTGCATCTACATCTACCTCAATGGCATCCTCCAAGAATTTTTCCACCAGAACCGGGTGGTCGTAAAAAGCAATAGCGGTATTGGTCATATATTCTTGTAATTCGGATTCACTGTAGCAGATCTGCATAGCTCTCCCCCCCAGCACATACGAAGGTCTCACCATCACAGGGTAATCAATGCGACTGGCGATCTCACGAACTTCTTCAGGAGCTTTTGCCGTGCCACTTTCAGGTCTAACCAGACCTAATTTTTGAAGCAGGGCATCGAAGCGTTTTCGATCTTCGGCGCGATCAATACTGTCCGGGCTGGTGCCTATAATAGGTATTCGGCTTTTTTCCAGGGCAAGAGCGAGATTAAGTGGAGTCTGACCTCCAAACTGAATAATAACTCCTTCCGGATTTTCTCTTTCCAGTATATGCAGCACATCTTCCTGTGTTAAAGGCTCAAAATATAAACGTGTAGAGGTGTCATAATCGGTTGAAACCGTCTCCGGGTTGCTGTTGATCATGATGCTTTCGAAGCCTTCTTCTTGCAAGGCATAAGACGCATGAACGCAGCAATAGTCAAATTCTATGCCCTGACCAATACGGTTTGGTCCTCCACCTAAAACCGCCACTTTTTTCTTATTAGAAGCCCGGGACTCATCCTCGCCCTGCTGTGTAGAATAAAAATAGGGACGGCGTGCATAAAATTCTCCGGCACAGGTGTCTACCTCTTTGAAAACAGGTTTCAAGTCATGAGCCTTCTCCATAAGATCCAAAGAGGATTCTTCACAGTTAAGCAAATAAGTAAGCTGTCTGTTGGAAAAACCTGTTCTTTTGGCCTGCTCCAAAATTTCCGGGGAAAGCTCTAAAACATTTTTCCCTGATTCAAAGGAAGCACGCCGGTGCTGTGAAATTACATTCTCCATTTCCACAATTTCCTGGATATTATATAAAAACCAGCGGTCAATTTTGGTTAACTCGTAGATCTGCTCTAAAGAGAATCCTTTTTGAAAAGCATAACGGAGATAAGAAAGCCGCTGGGAGTTAGGTCTGCTTAACTTTTCAGCAATCTCCTGGGTTGTCAGCTCTTCCAGGGAAAGGTCCTTTCCGTCAGCGCCAAAACCTGCCCTTCCCACTTCAAGAGAGCGAAGTCCTTTTTGTAATGCTTTTCGAAAATTTGAACCTATGGCCATTACTTCCCCTACCGCCTTCATGGAAGTAGTGAGGAAATCCTCAGCTTCAGGAAATTTTTCAAAATTAAAGCGGGGAATCTTCAACACACAATAATCCAGAGCAGGCTCAAAAAAACAGGTGGTGGAACCTGTAATGGGATTTATAATTTCATCCAGGTTATAACCTACGGCCAACTTGGTGCATACCCAGGCGATAGGATAACCGGTGGCTTTTGAGGCCAGTGCCGAGCTGCGGGAAAGTCGGGGGTTAACCTCGATAATGCAGACTTCATCCGTCTCAGGATGCAGGGCAAACTGGAGGTTACCACCACCAGCTTCGACCCCAATTTTCCTGATAACCTTTTTACACAATTGAAGCAGGTGTTTATATTCTCGGTCGGAAAGAGTCAAAGCCGGGGCCACTACCACACTATCTCCAGTATGAACACCCACTGGGTCCATGTTTTCCATGGAAGCAATGGTAATAATACTGTCCCTTGCGTCCCGTATAACCTCGAATTCAATCTCTTTCCAGCCCAATAGTGATTGTTCCACCAGGACCTGAGCGACGGGACTAGCATCAATAGCCTCAGCTGCAGCTTCTTTAAGTTCCTCAATATTATAAGCCACTCCTCCGCCCTGGCCTCCCATGGTATAGGCAGGACGCAGAATGGAAGGATAACCGATTTCAGCTGCAATTCTTCCTGCTTCTTCAACAGTATTGGCCACATTGCTGGCAGGTACCTCCACACCGATTTCTTGCATTGCTTGCCGGAAAAAACCCCGATCCTCTGCCAGGGCAATAGCTGACGGAGCGGTGCCCAAGACTTCCACCCCATGGCTAACCAAGAAGCCTTCTTGCTCCAGGAAATATACTAGGTTCAGTGCCGTTTGCCCTCCTAGATTGGGCAACACTGCATCAGGCTTTTCCCGCTCAATAACCTTTTTGATAACCTCCACTGTTAAAGGTTCGATATAGGTGGCATTTGCCATTTCTGGATCCGTCATGATGGTCGCCGGATTGGAATTAACCAGAACAATTTCATAACCCTCTTCTTTTAAGGCCTTGCAAGCCTGCGAGCCTGAATAATCAAATTCACACGCTTGTCCGATAACGATGGGGCCAGAACCAATGATTAATATCTTATGCAAATCTTTTCTTTTCGGCAATTGCTATCCTCCCTTGCTTAACATAAACTCAGTCAAATACATTTCGTGTAATTATTCTATTCAAGGAACTTAGCTCCTGCTTTTAACAGCTTCTATCAACCCAAAACATCCTGTCATCATCATATTCCCATGGGGATTAACCATATGGAAACCGAGCCCTTCTGCCAAATGACGCCTGGGTCCTGTTACGCCCACAAAGTCAAATCCGGATGGTGCATCCGAAGCGATATAGCAACCGTGGCCGCCATCCTGAAAAATTTCCTCATTTGTTAATTCCCTGCGACAAAATTTATCAAGCAGTATAGACAATTTTTCCGAATCAACCATTTTCGTGTGATGCTCAAACAGGCCGCAAATTCTGTCCTCTATTACCTGAGCCGCGAATGTATGTTGATTACCGATATTCACCACTACTACCCCTTTTTTCTGCTCTTTCTTAATTACTTCGTCTCCAAAAGACCCCCAAACGGCGGCAGAGCAAGTGTCCATAACAAGGGCCCCGGGAACAGTTTTTTGCACGGCTTTCATCCTGGTTAGGTACTTAGGAGGAGTTTCGTAAGCCAGCTCGGCAATCTTTCCTCCTTCCCGGATAAATTTTCTCCAGTGTTCAAAACGGAAGTGACGATTACTCTCCCCTATTGGTGCTTCCCCATGATCTTGTACTGCGACAGCTACTTCCCGAGGCAATTCCACGTAGAACAATTCCAGTGCCTGCTTCAAAGATTTCAGGTCCACATCTTTTGTTTCCACAACACGGAACCCTTCCGGAGCAAAATCTTTAAGCTGAATGCCCATCTTTATTACTTCTTCCAGGTCATCTTTTATGGTTTGAGCCGCTTCTTTCCGAGCAGTGACTGGTAAGCCTGCTTTTAGATGATTTTTTAAAGCTCTTACAGACCTTCCTCCTCCCATTAGAGTGCCGGTCAGGTGAACTCCTGCTTTTGCCTTGGTTGCTTTTTCTAATTGATGAGCAACAATAACTGTAGGGGATGGCAGGACCAGTTGGATGAAGTTCTCTGGACTTTTTCCTTCCTCATAAATAACAATATCCTGTGTCCCTCCTCCAATATCCATTGCCAGTATTCTTCGACCGTTGTCATATTCCATTCTTCTTCACTCCTTAGTTGTAGTGGGCAGGTAAAGGAAAAAAGTGATCCCTTCCCCTTCCCTGCTCTGTACACTGATTTCACTTCCATAAGACTGCTTAAAGATATTACCCGTTATAATTTCTTCTTTTTTCTTCGATCATATCTCTTTTTATCCTCCATAATTCTTCCGATAAATCCACATAATAGGCAGGAGGGTTGATTCTACGTTTGTGTTCCTCCCATAAATACTCTGCTGCATCTTCTCTATGTTTTCGGACCTCTTCCAAACCTGGCTGCGAGCCACATCTCTGTCCATTCTTAACTACTTCTTTTTGTAATTCAATGGCATGATATTCTTTGACTATTTTTTGTTTCCAGGGACTGATTGGGTCAAACAACAATAGATCGTTTCCTGTAGCGGGAAGCACTTCTTCATACCTCGTTATATAATCGGCTTCTGCTTTCCCCGTTTTGTTGTTGATGATACGATAAACCCTCTTTCTGCCGGGGTTTAATATTTTCCCAACATTATCTGATACCTTTATTTTAGGCTTTCTTACCCCGTCCTCAATAACCTCTACCAGCTTATAAATCCCTCCCAGAGCAGGTTGGTCATAAGCAGTAATAACCCTGGTGCCCACAGCGTAAACATCTATTTTAGCTCCTTGGAGTTTGAGATCTGCTATTACGTTTTCGTCAAGATCGCTTGAAACCACGATGCTTACATCTTGAAGCCCTTCATTATCTAACATTAAACGTGCTTCCTTGGAAAGATAGGCCAGATCTCCACTATCAAGCCTGATACCTTTTACCTTAATTCCCTTTTCTCTTAATTCTTTAGCTACTTTAATAGCGTTGGGAACGCCGCTCTGCAGAGTGTTGTAAGTATCAACCAGTAGAATGATATTATCTTTATTTTCTTCGGCGTAAGCTCTGAAGGCCTCTATTTCATCTTCAAAGCTTTGTATAAAAGCATGAGACATGGTGCCGATTACTGGCATATTATATCTCTTGCCTGCCTCAACTAAAGAAGTGCCATCAAATCCTCCAACATAGGTAGCTCTCGCCCCAAAGAGGGAAGCATTTAATCCGTGCCCCCTTCTTGCGCCAAACTCTATCAACTGTTTCTCTCCCGTTACCTGCTTAATACGTGAGGCCTTAGTGGCAATCAGGGTCTCATGGTTAAATATATTTAAGATAGAGGTCTCAATGAGCAAAGCTTCAATTATTCGCGTTTCCACTGTTAAAACAGGTTCATTGGGAAAGATTATTTCGCCTTCAGACATAGAATAGATATTCCCCGAAAAACTGAAATTCTTTAGTGTATCGATAAACTTTTTATTAAACCCCAAATATCTCAAATACTCCAAATCGTCTTCATTAAACACTATCCCTGTCACATATTCTATAATATTCTCCAAACCCGCAAAAATAGCATACCCGTTACCAAAAGGAAGACTCCTGAAAAACATATCAAAAACCACTTTCTTATCTTCTAACCCTCTGTTTACATAGGTCTGCATCATATTCAACTGATAGAGATCAGTGCGCAGCGCATAACTTTTAATTGTTTCCAAATTATATGCTCCTTTCAGTTTTTCAAAATACCACTCTAAAGGGATCAAGAAAATAATTCGACAGTCAGCAGGTGTTTCCTCTTCTCTACTTTTATAAGTTTGAGGAAGGAATTATAGCCTCACTAAGGAATTAATTAGGTATAATCTTGTTTTGACTGTCAATATGTAAATGGTGTAATCTAAAAATCATGAAATGCATAGGAAAGGATGAGAAATAATGGCAATTAGTAGGGATGAGATTGAAAATGCATCCTGGGATGCCAGAGTCAAACTAAACCCTGAGGAAACGAACCAACTTCTTCAATCCTCACAAAAAATATTTCAAGAATTGGATCTTGTTCAGGAAAACAGCCTGCACACTATTAAGGCTACTTTTTTTGGTCATGAACAGCCCGGTTCCATGCGTGAAGATGTTGAAACTGGTTCAACGCCCCTGGAAAAGGTGCTGGCTAACTCCCTCTATGCAGATGATTTCTGCTTCCATGTCCCTAAAATCATTGAAGAATAGTAAAAAATGCACAAATGTCTATAGAAAGGAGACTTGGCGTGGATTTATATAAGATGTCGGCCCAAAAGCTGGCCAGTCAGGCAACTAAAGACCCCGCCGTGTTAGATAAGGTTTTCGCAATGCTTTCACACCTTTATCAGGAAACAGGAGATTTAAACGCTTTTAACTTTTTCGATCTTGAAAATATAAAGAAACAGATAGCACTCATTAAAAACAAGATTGCGGAAGGCAAACAGCTACCCTTGGCTGGGGTTCCTATTTCCCTGGGAGACAATATCTGCACTGAAAATATTAAGACCACCTGCAGCTCAAAGATGCTAGCTAATTATGAACCCCCTTTTGATTCCATGGTAAATAAAATAATAGAAGAATCTGGAGCCATTATGGCAGGAAAAACGAACCTGGAGGAATTTGGTCTGGGCTGCAACGGGAGCAGTTCATATTACGGGATTGCAAAAAATCCCTGGGATAATATAAGAGTAGCTGGCAGCGGAGCCGCTGCTGCAGTTGCTACTCTTATATCCACATTGTCCCTTGCTACTGATACTGCAGGCGAGCTGCGGCAATCTGCTGCTTACTGTGGTGTGATGGCTTTAAAACCATCTTATGGCAGAATTTCCAGGAGGGGAATTATTGAGTATGCTTCTTCCATGGAACAGTTAGGTGCTATCGCCAGAAGAACTGAGGACCTCGCTGTTGCGCTGGAACTTATTTCCGGCCCGGATCAGCAGGATTCCACTTCTTTAAATAAAGAATCCCCATCCTATATTTCTTCCTTAAATAAGGCAAGAGAAAACTTTAAAATTGCGGTTCCAGATAATTGGGACCAGGCACCGGGCCTGGAAGATGAGGTTGAGGAATGCTTTCGCGAACAATTGGAAAATCTAAACACTGAAATTTTTCAGGTCGAATATGTTTCCCTTCGGTATTTCCAGAAAGCTTGCCTTGCCGCCTCCATAATAAATGCTGCTGAAGCATTTTCCAACCTGGCCAATTACGACGGTGTTCGCTTCGGCTTTCGGTATGAAGGAAAGTCGCTGCAAGATATGTATTTCAAATCCAGGAGTGAAGGTTTTAGCAGCAAAATGAGACAATATTTAACCTTAGGTGCCCTGGTTTCTTCCGGTAAATATTATGAGGACTACTTTTTAAAGAGCCAGCGATTGCGCACACTCATAAAGAAGGAGTTGGAGGAGTGCCTGGAACATTATGAACTACTGCTAACCCCGACTTCTCCCTTCACAGCTCCCTTTCCCAGTGCGGAGCCTGATACAGGACAACTACCTGATGTGGCATCATTTTACACTGCAGCAGCCAACCTGGCCGGTTTGCCTGCACTATCCTTCCCTCTGTATACTTTTTCAAAACGTCCTGCCGGTCTTCAGTTTATCGGTAAATTTGATGAAGAAACCACTTTGTTAAAAGTATCATCGGTATTGGAAGAAGAAGGAATATCACTAAAATTCACCAAACCGGGTTCAATGGAATAGGGGGTGCATTTAACTTTGCCAAATATGGAAACAGTCGTCGGATTAGAAGTTCATGTGGAGCTTATTACCAATTCTAAACTTTTTTGCGGGTGCAGCACAGCTTTTGGTGCCGATCCAAATACCAACGTATGCCCTGTCTGCCTGGGATTGCCAGGCGGAACTCTGCCAGTATTAAATCGGAGCGCTGCAGAGTTTACTATAAAAGCAGCTCAAGCTTTAAATTGCCAAATAACAGAGATGCTCATCTTCGATCGTAAAAATTATTTTTACGCCGATCTCCCCAAAGGATACCAGATCTCCCAGTTTTTCTATCCCATGGGTACCAATGGCCACATCGAGATAAATATGGACGGCGAAACCAAAAGAATAGGCATACAACAGATCCACCTGGAAGAAGATACAGGAAAGCTCCTACACATAGGCACCATTTTATCCTCCCCTTCTAGCAGAGTAGACTTTAACCGTGCAGGCGTTCCTTTAATTGAAATCGTCACTAAACCTGATATCAGATCAGCAGAAGAAGCCAGGCTTTTCCTTCAAAAACTGCGCAATGTTCTGCGTTATCTGGATATCTCCGACTGTAAGATGGAAGAGGGTTCCATGCGGTGCGATGCTAACGTCAGTATCAGGCTTAAAGGAGGAGATACCCTGGGAGATAAAACAGAATTAAAAAATATGAACTCTTTCCGTTCAGTTTATAAGGGAATCGAGTTTGAGGTGGAACGGCAAAACCAGGTAATAGATGGAGGTGGGGTAGTTGCGCCAGAAACCAGGCACTGGGACGAATCAAAAGGAATAACCACGGCCATGCGCAGTAAATTCGTCTCTGCTGATTACCGCTGCTTTCCGGATCCAAACCTGCCACCACTGGAGATAACCCAGGAATGGCTCGAAAGCATAAAAGCAACCCTGCCAGAACTGCCTGACGTTCGTTTTAAGCGCTTTTTAGAAGAACACCAGTTGCCGACTTACGATGCAGAGGTACTTACCAACTCCAAAGAACTTTCAGATTATTATGAGGCGACTCTCTCCTACTTCAACGAGCCTAAAACGGTTAGCAATTGGCTTATGGGTGAACTTCTGCGTTTGCTTAATTCTGCAGACATAGATATATCCCATTGTAAAATTAAACCAGAAGATCTGGCCATGTTGTTAAAAATGATAGATGAAAATACTATTAGTGGAAAAATTGCTAAAACAGTATTTGAGGAGATGTTTGAAAGTGGGGATGATCCAGAAACTATTGTGAAGCAAAAAGGTCTTTTGCAAATATCTGATGCAAAAGACCTGGAGGACATCATTTCCCAAGTGTTAAAGAATAACCCAAAATCCGTTGAGGACTACCATAAAGGGAAAAAGAAAGCTATGGGTTTCCTGGTGGGCCAAGTAATGAAAGAAACCAAGGGGAAAGCAAATCCACAAAAAGTGAATGAACTTCTAAAAGAAAAATTAGATGGTTAAAACTTCTTCAAATTAAGCATTATGGATAGTCTATCATTGCTCGGAAATATTGCTTTAATGTTAACCCAAATTACTCACAGCAGGAGCCGCAAGAGTTATCAGGCCCTTCATTACTTATAGAAAATCCCCCTTGTGGGCCATCAATGAAGTCAATAATTTTATTGTCCACGTTAGGCGCAATTTCTTTATCATAAATTATTGAAACACCCTCTGCTTCTTTTAACAGGTCCTGTTCTTCATTAACTGTCTCATCCAGAGCCAGTGCCAAGTTGGGACCTCCTCAACCCATACCATTGACAAAAATACGGACATAGCTATCTTCTTTTTCTTGCTGTTTCAATACTGCATTCAATTGTTCTGCAGCTTCAGCTGTCACTTTTAACATATTGTTCATCCCTTCTATAAGTTTATTTAATCTTTCAAGCTTACCAACAATTATTCTTCCCAAACAAATACAAAAATGTAAAATATCTTACATTACAGGAGTTTACTGATAATATTGCCATATATCTTGACAATATAACGAAAGCAGGTATAATACGGTTTAAAATAAACCTCGTAAGTACACACAAAATACATATTTATTTTAAAAAGCGTCGCAAACTACTTTGAGAAGAATATTTATTATTTTGTAAATTCTACTATTAATAATATCATAAAGTAACCCTATTTTCAACCATGTTTTTTCGCCTTTGGCAAGTTCTTAAAAATACTTTCACCATAGAGCAGCATACCAAAAGATGTATTTAAAATGCTATTCAAGATAAAAATGATGAAGAAAGCACTGTAGAAGAGCTAATGAAAGTTATAAAGAAAGCGGTTTAGAAAACAACTCCACTAATTACTAATTGTGCATTGGAAAAAAGAGCACTGGTTATGAAAAAGAAAAATATGGTTGCTGTAGAAAACCTGCGCGCTTATTTTCGGCCAGAAGAATTTGGGGGCACAATAGTCGAAGAGGGAGAAGCCGGAATTATCGGCCAGGATAGAGCTCTCCGTGCCCTGGAATTCGGACTGGGAATAGAAAGTCAAGGGTTTAATGTTTTTGTTGCAGGTGTGCCGGGAACGGGCAAGGATACAGCTGTTAAGGGGTACGTAGAAAAAATAGCCCGGGAAGGAACAATCCCACCGGATCTTTGTTATGTCAACTACTTTAAAGATCCTTATCGCCCACATTGCCTGGCCCTAGAAGCGGGTAAGGGGGGTGAATTGGCCAGAGATGTTAGTGATCTGGTTGAAACTGCCCGCCAAGAAATACCCCGTTTTTTTGATAGTGATGATTACTTTGCGAAGAAAGAGGATATTAACCGCCAATATAATGAACAAAAACAAGAACTATTTAACCGATTAAACCAAAAAGCAACAGAAAAAGGATTTATAATCCAGAACACTCCGGCAGGTTTTATGTTCGTGCCACAAAAAGACGGTAACCCAATGCAAGAAAATGATATTTTGTCCATGGAGGAAGAAGAAAAGAAAGAGATCCAGGAAAAGAAAAGCGTCCTGGAAGATGAACTAAAAGATACCATGCGCCAGGTCAAAAACATCGATCGCAGCATGGCCGAAGAGCTTAAAAAACTAGACCGGCGGATCACTCTTTGCGCTGTGGAAGATCTTTTTCAGCACTTGATGGAAAAGTATAAGGAAATACCCGAGGTAATAAAATACCTGGAAACCATGCAGAATGATATGCTGGAAAACGTAGACTTTTTCCGCCAAAGTGGAGATGACAAAGAACAACAACCTTTCCCTTTTCCTTTTCAGTCTATGCCCGGGGCTGGCTCACAAAAACCCCAGTTCAAAAAATATGAAGTAAACGTTATTGTAGACAACTCCGGAACAGAGGGAGCCCCGGTTGTTATGGAAATGAATCCCACATATAATAATATTTCTGGGCGCATCGAAAAAGAGCCCCAATTTGGATCATTAACTACAGATTTTACTATGGTGAGAAGCGGCTCTTTACATCAGGCTCATGGTGGTTATTTCGTGGTAAACATCGAAGAACTATTAAAAAACCTTTTCACCTGGGAAAGCTTAAAAAAGGTTCTTAAAACCGGCCAACTTGAAATAGAAGAGCCTGGAGAAAAATTGGGTTTCATCTCTGCAAAAAGCCTCCGCCCCGACCCGGTCACTCTCAAGGTAAAAGTTATTCTCATCGGTTCTCCATTATATTACCATTTGCTCTATAGTTACGACCAGGATTTCCAGGAATTGTTCAAAGTTAAGGCTGAGTTTGACACAACAATGGAGCGGAACAAACAGAATATTAACAGTTATAATTATTTTATCGAATCCTTCTGCAAAAAAGAAAACCTGCTATCTTTTGATTTCAGCGCCTTGGCCAAAATCGTAGAACATGGATCCCGGTTGGCAGAAGATCAGAAAAAGTTATCAACCAGGTTTTCTGAAATTGCCGATGTTGTCAGGGAGGCATGTTATTATGTCAAGGAAAACGGCACGGAAAACGGCACGGAAAACTTCACCGCTAAGCATATCAGCCAGGCTATTGAAGCC
>CAZMLU010000015.1:0-10712 GCA_964567295.1 uncultured Desulfovibrionaceae bacterium | reverse complement strand
GGAAAACGGCACGGAAAACTTCACCGCTAAGCATATCAGCCAGGCTATTGAAGCCAGAATCTACCGTTCTAACCTGATCCAGGAAAAATTGCAGGAAATGATGGAAAGAAATATGTTATTAATTGACACTGAAGGCAAAATATTAGGCCAGGTAAATGGTCTTTCGGTGCTTACTTTGAAGGCTGGTATTCGAGCAAAGCTATTCCGAAATAGAGGGCGACAGCGCCTCCAGTGCCGAACTCTATACCCTCCTCTCTTCCCTCTCGGGACTTCCCCTTCAACAGAATCTGGCTGTAACTGGATCTGTTAACCAAAATGGCGAAATTCAAGTTATTGGAGGGGTAAACGAAAAAATTGAAGGGTTCTTTGAGCTCTGCAAGGTCAGGGGTTTCACAGGAGAGCAAGGTGTTATCATACCGGCCGGCAATAAGGAAAATCTTATGTTAAAAGAAGATGTTTTACATGCTGTGGAAGAAGGTAATTTCAATATATATGCAATTAGCACCGTCGATGAAGGCATAGAACTTCTTACCGGGGTAAAAGCCGGCAAAATAATGGAGGATGGGGCCTATGAAGAAAATTCCGTCAACTACCTGGTGGAAAAAGCTCTCCACGTAAACGCTGCCAAAATGAAAGATTATTCATTGGAAAAGAACAAGACAACAGGCGACAAGAAAATTGACGAAAACAATGAGAGCTAATAATAAGCTTTATTCTTAAGACTTAGATCTCATTGAACAACAGGAGGGTTTCTTTTGACTGATGAAACAATGCTAAAAAAAATACTTGGCAAAATTGACCGCAGAGGTTACAAAGCCTATAAAGACCTGGAAGGAGAGTACAACTTCGACTTCTTTACCCTTTTCATAGATCATGTGCAAAGCGATCCCTTCGCTCCTCCCTCTAGGCTGCGGGCTAGAGTTCCTGCACAGAGAGGCGGTTTTCCGGAAAACCTGGTGAACTGTACTGCCGAACGCATTGCAATGGAAGATTACCTCTCCCGCTGCTTTAATTTCGCTTTGCTCCAAAAAACAAAAACCGATAAGAACTCGCCAAAAGCAATCATATCGATAGACTGTGGGAAGCAGGAGATCCTGGAAAGGAGTTCTGCGGTGTTTGAAAGAGAACACGTAGAAGTCCGTTTTAGCCTGGGTCTGCCTGCTCGCGGACGCACTATTTTAGGAAAGCAGGCGGAAGAAACTCTTTGCCGTCTTTTACCGGATATTGTCTACAGTTCTCTTTTATGGAAAAATATAGACCAAGAAGGAGCGAGAAAACACATATATACATATATGGTCCAAGAATGTCTCCGGCAGCAGCTTGCTCCAAAAAAATTAGTAGCCTTCATTGCAGATGGAGCTATTCTGCCCCGGGAAAGCGGCATAAGCACCCGCCCCATGCATTGGGAAAAAGCTGTACCATTCGAATCACCAAAGGAACTGAGTGTTATGTTAGAAGATCATCAAGGGGAAAAAATAAGCGGTAGTGGCATTCCAGAGGGGGTAACACTAATCGTGGGCGGAGGATACCATGGAAAATCTACTTTATTAAGAGGGATAGAACAAGGCGTTTATAACCATATTCCTGGAGACGGGCAGGAAATGGCGGTAACAAGAAATACTGCTTTTAAGATCAGGGCCGAAGACGGAAGAAAAGTAGCCAGGGTAGATATCAGCCCTTTTATCAATGATTTACCTGGCGGAAGAAGCACGAAAGACTTTTCCAGTGAAGATTCCAGCGGTTCTACTTCTCAGGCAGCCAACATAATGGAAGCTATAGAAGTCGGCACAGAATTGCTTCTTATTGACGAGGATACTTCTGCTACTAATTTTATGATCAGGGACGCTCGCATGCAGGCACTAGTGGCTAAAGAAAAAGAACCTATCACACCTTTTATTGACAAAGTGCAGATGCTTTACAAAAAACTGGATATTTCTACTTTACTTGTAATAGGGGGTTCCGGGGATTATTTGGACGTGGCTGATACGGTTATAATGTTAGATGAATACCATCCCTATCTCGTTACTGCCAAAGCAAAAAAAGTCGCTGGCACTTATCAGACGGGCAGAAAAGACGAAGGCGGCGGGTTTTTCGGTTCTGTTAAAAAAAGAACTCCCCTTCCCTCCACTCTCGATCCGCAAAAAGTCCGCAAGGTAAAAATAAGCAGCCGAGGCATAAACAGCATACAGTACGGCCGCGAAAATATAGATCTCTCCTTTATAGAACAAATAGTTGATCCAAGCCAAGTCAGGGCTATTGGTGACTTCATCTTTTTTCTGGTTAAACAAGGATATCTGGACGGCAATAAAAACCTGGAAGAATCCCTCCGCCTGGGTTTTTTGGAACTGGAGAAAAAAGGCCTGGATATCATTTCCCCCTACTATGGCCAACATCCCGGTGAATATGCCAAACCGCGTCCACTTGAGGTAGCCGCGGCGATTAATCGTCTGCGTACTCTGAGGATCAAATAAAGTTGTAGAATAATATACCCAACGAACAATGAACTTAAGAATGCACTTCTTCAACGACCGCCAGATCTTCCCTTAAAACAGTAGCTCCTCTTAAATATTGATGCTTGATTTCCTGCGACTTCCGGCGAGTATGTACCAGCATTAAAACCCTGATACAGCGAGGAAGTGCACCGGCTACATTTACTTCAACGCTGCAAAAAAGAGGAACATCCTTCCATCCCAACTGTCGGGCTGCTTCGGCCGGGAAAGCAGCATCCAGGTCCCTTGTTAAGGTAAATATTGCCATGGTAATATCTTCCTTATCAACAGCGTTTTCCTTTATTATGCTCTGGAGAAGCTCTGCAGTGGCTTCCAGAATTTCCTGTCTGTCATTGGCAGAAACATCGATGGCACCTCTTATGCCCCTAATCTTGAGCTCAGACATGGGTAATGTCGAAATATCTGCGTTATTTCCATCGTTCAGTGCATGCATAGCCAGCAGGTAACTTTGGGGACCCAGTCCGCATATCTGCCCCTGAACCACCGGCGCAATAACCGAGGTTTTGCGAAATTCTTCCCTGGCGTAAATATTGGAAAGGTGAACCTCTATTACAGGAATATCCACCCCTGCCAGTGCATCACGCAGGGCAATACTGTAATGAGTAAAAGCGCCGGGGTTAATTATTAACCCCTGGTATTTTCCTTCTGCCTCGTGGATCATCTCAATTAAAGTGCCCTCTTGGTTAGACTGACAGCATTCCACCGTCAAACCCATTTTTTCTGCTTCCTGGTAGAGCATCCGGTCCAGGGCCTGCAGAGATATATTTCCATAAATCCCTTGTTCTCTTTTTCCCAAAATGTTAAGGTTAGGACCGTGCAGCACCAACATTTTTTTCTTTTCCACTTTCAATCACCCCTTTTGGATAGCAACAACAATTTTGTTCACAGTTTCTTCCAGTGATATATCCGTGGTCTCCACAATCATATCCACTTTTCTATAATATGGTAAACGCTTTTCCATCAAATCCTCGATAGAGTTCTTGGGATTTTCACCTTTTAAGAGTGGCCTTGTTTCCCCTGAATTTTTTAATCTACGGTAAGCCTCGGCAGCTGTAATATCAAGTAGGATTATAAGCCCATTTTGGCGCATGGCTTCTCTATTTTCTTCCCTCAAAACTACACCCCCCCCAGTTGCAATGACACAAGTTCCCGGAGGTTTTTCCCCAAGCATCTTTAGCACTTCTGTCTCGCAATCACGGAAAAAGAGTTCCCCTTTGGAGATAAATATTTTTTCTATACTCATCCCCAGGCTTTTGCTGAGCAATTCATCTGTATCGTAAAATTTTACCCCCAGAGCCTTGGCCAGTAATTTTCCCGAGCTGGTCTTCCCTGCCCCCATAAATCCTGTAAGAAAAATATTGGCAGGCGGCAGAGGCTTTTGAAATTTTTCACCAAATTCCAGCTTTGGCAAAGAGATTGAACTATCAAAGTTTATCTCTTCATCATTTCGCCTGCTTTTCATTCCTATCATTCTTATAAAATTATGCACGGGAAAATAATTTTGTTGATAAGGCATTTTTCATAACCTCCAATGGTGCTTCCTGACCCGTAAACAGCTCAAAAGCTTTTGCACCCTGTCCTAATAACATGTCCAATCCGTTTGCGACGTGACACCCTTTTTGGGAAGCCCATCGTAAAAAAGAGGGTTCTAAAGGACTGTAGCGCAGGTCAATTGCTGCTTTTAAGTTGTTAAGTTCATTACAATTAAACATCAAGCCCATCTCTACGGGATCAATACTCAGGGAATTGATTACAAGAGCACAATCAGATAAAGCCTGTGGGAAAGCCTCTTTTTTTAAAGGAGCCAGGCTCAATGCCTCGTCCCGGTAGAACCACCTTTCGCACAACATTTCCAGCAGCTTTTTTCCCCGGTTTATGGTTCTGTTGACGATAACTAACTCTGTTGCTCCTGCCTTGGCCAAGGCCATTGAAACAGCTCTGGCTGCCCCTCCCGCCCCTAAAATGCAAACTTTTTCTCCTTTCACTAAAAATGGATTCATGTTGCTAAGCAAATGGAGAAATCCGTCCACATCAGTATTATAACCTTTTAACCCACCATCCCTACAAATAACGGTATTAACTGCCCCCAAAATTTCCGCTTCAGGGGAGAGTTCATCCATGTATCGAAGGGCAGCTTCTTTGTGGGGCGCAGTAATATTTACTCCCGCCAAGCCTAGTGGAGGAATTGCCTGTACTGCAGAAGGAAGATCTTCCATGGAGATCGCGAAAGGGAGGTAGATATAATTCAACCTTTTTGCCTGAAAAGCAGTATTTTGTATTTGAGGCGAAAGAGAGTGATATACGGGGTCACCAAAAAGTCCCGTAATTTTCGTTTCAAAGTTAAACATTTTCCTGCTTCCTTTCTATTTTTTAAGCTGATTATCATTTCTTTTTTCCGGGTTATGCTTAACCTTTTACCTCTTTGTTTTCCTTAAGAAAAAGACACTTTTCCAGAACATCTCTTACCTCAGATAGGGAGGGCGATTTATAAAATACTCCTTCTCCTACAGAGGTGGGAAGAACAAAAACAGTTTCCCCAGCTTCATTTTTCTTGTCGAAGAAAAGCGCTTCTATCACTTTTTCACAGGTAACTTCCCCGGGTGGAAGTAGAGGATTAAGCAACCACAGAAGGTTGAGAATACGTCGGGCTTCACTTTTTCTAAGGATTCCCAGCCTCATAGATAAGCAAGTTTCTGCAATCATGCCTATCGTCACCGCTTCACCGTGAAGGTAATAGTTATAGTCAGTCGCCGATTCCAGAGCATGACCAATTGTATGGCCAAAATTTAAAATGCGCCGGAAATCTTTTTCCTTCTCGTCTAGGGAAACGACTTTTCCTTTAACCAAGACTGCCTTGGCTATTAAATTCAAAAGAGCCTTGTTCTTCATGCCTGTAAAACTATTTTTGAGGAACCGCTCCAGCTGGTGGAACAGTCCAGCATCCAATATTATGCCATATTTAACAAGCTCAGCCAGGCCCGCTGCCATTTCTCTCTGTGGAAGGGTTTTTAAGATATCTACATCAGACAGGACCAGAGAAGGTTGATAGAAAGAACCAATAATATTTTTCCCAAGAGGGTGGTTGACAGCCACCTTCCCCCCTACGCTACTATCTACCATGGCTAAAAGAGTAGTTGGAACCTGGACAAGTGATACACCTCTCATATAAGTAGCAGCAACAAACCCGGCCAAGTCTCCGATTACTCCTCCACCCAGGGCTACAACAATAGATTTGCGATCCAGTCCCACTTTTAATGCGGCTCCGTATAATTTGAAGGCCGACCGCAGAGTTTTTTCCTTCTCGCCCCCTTCCAACACTACCATATAAGGCTTAAAACCTTCCCGCAGCAAGCTCTGGCGGAAAATATCCCCGTATAAGGAGGAAACATTTTTATCTGCTACCACTAATATCGGGCAACCGCTGTGGTGATGTTTAACAAGTAACCCGCTTTTCTTCAAAAAACCATAATGCAGGTAAACAGGATATCCTTTTCCTTCTTCCCCGATTTTAATTTTTATCATGCCCTGCTCCCTGATAATTATTTACCATATCCCGGTAATTATTGAACCCCTTCCGGATTTCTACCATCGAATCTCCGGAAAATTTTTCCATAAAGGTTCTAGCCAATTCCCAGGAAATAACAGCTTCACCTACCACTGAGGCTGCTGGAACTGCACACACATCAGATCGTTCCACAGAGGCTGAACATTGTTTACGGATAGCCAAGTCCACGCTACAAAGAGGTTTTCTTAAAGTGGGAATGGGTTTCATGGCTGCCCTCAACACCAGATTCTGGCCATTGGTTATCCCCCCCTCCAGTCCTCCGGCACGGTTAGTAACTCTACCTACTAACCCTTTTTCCTCCAAAATTATTTCATCATGAGCTTCAGAACCGTTAATTGAAGCAGCTTCAAACCCCATACCGATCTCCACTCCTTTTATGCCGGGAATACTCATCAGTGCACCTGTCAAAAGGCCATCCAGGCGCCTATCCCAGTGAACATGGCTGCCCAAACCCACTGGCACCCCTTCCACACGTATCTCAAATACCCCCCCTAGGGAATCGCCTTCACTCTTTGCCCGGTCAATTCGCTCCACCATCAATTTTTCTGACTCGCTGTCAAGAACATATAGAAGAGAACTTTTGCTACTATTAATCTGCTCAATATCATATTTTGTGGAAACTGAAGGAGCTTTTATTCCCCCAATAGCAGTGACAAATGAGGTTATTTTTATGCCAAAATTACCCAGCAACAAAGAGGCTACAGCGCCTACGGCCACACGCATAGCCGTTTCCCTGGCACTGCCCCTCTCCAGCACATTTCGCAAGTCACGGTGCAGGTATTTAATCCCCCCTGGAAGATCAGCATGGCCCGGACGCGGGGCGGTTATAATTCTGCTGTTTTCCTTGTTCTTTTCGTGCTTGTTATCTTCCGCATCTTCTTCCCCCGCGGCGAGAAGGGCCATTGTTTTTTCCCAATTGGGCCAGTCCTTGTTTTCCAGGGCCAGTGCCATGGGGCTACCAGTGGTTTCTCCAAGGCGAACACCGGAGAGGAACCGAATGCTGTCTTTTTCGATGGACATTCGTTCACCCCGACCGTATCCCCCCTGGCGTCTGGCCAATTGCTGGTTTATATGCTTTTCCTTAATAGTTAACCCTGCCGGAAGCCCTTCAATAATTCCGATCAGGGACGGGCCGTGAGATTCTCCAGCTGTCAGAAACCGCATCTTAAGAAGCCAACCCATTCATTGTTTCGAAAAAGTTGGGAAATGAATTTTCAACAGCTTCTATTCCATTGATAATCGATTCGTTCTCCGCAAAAAGAGCTGCCGTAGCCAGAGCCATGGCAATACGATGATCACCACAGCTTTTACAGCTACCGCCTTTAAGTTTAGTATTTCCCTTGATAATGAGCCCGTCAGGAAGCTCTTGAATGGAAGCTCCCATTTTCTGCAGTTCCAGGGTAATAGTGTGCAGGCGATCAGATTCTTTAACTCGTAGTTCTATAGCTTCTCTTATGATAGTATCACCTTCGGCAAAAAGAGCCGCCACTGCAATAGCCGGTATTTCGTCGATGACTCGAGGAATCATTTCACTGCCTATCTCCACACCTTTTAATTTACCATTACCCTTAATGAGAAGATCGCCCACTGGCTCGTTGTTTTGCTCCTTTTCGTTTAATATCCGAACATCAGCTCCCATCACTCTCAGCACATCAATAATACCAGAACGGGAGGGATTAATCCCCACTTCTTCGATCTGCAGTTCTCCTCGGGGAGAAAGAGCTGCTGCCACCATGAAAAAAGCTGCAGCGGAGATATCACCGGGAATTCGAATATTTTTTCCGTTCAGCTTGGCAGGGCTTTTCAGAATAATATGGTGTTTCCCCATTTTCTTAATATCGACACCTAAATGACTCAACATTTTTTCGGTATGGTCCCTGGTATTGTAAAGATCAATAATCTCCGATACTCCGCGGCTGTAAAGAGTAGCAGCGAGTAGAGCAGACTTCACCTGGGCGCTGGCCACAGGAAGAGCATAGTTTATCGGAAGCAGATCGTAACCCCGAATGGAAAGAGGTAAAAGCTCATTATCATGCCTACCGCTGATATAAGCACCCATCTTCTGCAGCGGCTCTGTTATTCTTTTCATAGGACGTTTTCGTAAAGAATGATCCCCTGTAACAGTGGCATAAAAAGGCTGCCCCGCCAGAAAACCGGTGAGAAGACGTGCGGTTGTCCCCGAATTGCCAGCGTCAAGAATGTTAGAGGGTTCTTCCAATCCGCGCAGCCCTTTCCCTTTTACCTTTACTGTTTCTCCATTGTCCTCAAACTCCACACCCAGTTCACTTAAACAATTTCGCGTGGCTAAGGTGTCTTCGGCTTGCAAAAGACCTTCAATCTCTACCGTGTCCTCCGTTAGGGAGGAAAAAAGTAGAGCCCTGTGTGAAATTGATTTATCACCCGGCATCCTTGTTTGACCCTCAATATTTTCAATGGGTTTGATTTTAATTTCCATTCTATCGTCTTCCTTTCTTTTGTTAGTTTATTTTAGGGAGCGCCTAAAAAAAGCAGCCCCGTTTAAAAACTCGTATATACCTTTTTCATCCCCCTGCTCCAGGCAATCGAGGAATAATTCCACTTCATTGCAGAATAATCTCAGGGACTCCTTAACGTTTTGCTTATTGCTAAAAAAAATATCTCGCCAAAAGTGAGGGTCTCCTGCAGCAATACGGGTGGTATCCTTGAATCCTCCACCGGCAAGGGTGCCAAGTTTGTTCTTTTCTGAGCTGTAGCTCTCCAGAACCTTTACCAGCACCACGGAAACCAACTGCGGCAAATGGCTAAGAGGAGCCATTATTTTGTCATGCTCGAGAGCATCGATACGCAACGGATAGGCTCCTATAGAACGAACTATCTCCTCCATAAATGCCAGCGCTTTTTGTGGTGCCTTCCGAATAGGGGTTAGAAAATAAAAAGCATCCTGTAAAATTTCTGCCTTTGCCGAACCAATCCCGGAAAGCTCCGAGCCTGCCATTGGGTGTCCACCGACACAATTTCTTCCTGGAGGCAATCTGCTTTGCATAGCCTCTGCAATGATCCTTTTACTACTTCCCATATCGGTGACCAGAGCTTCACTATCAAGTATAGGAGCAATAGTCTCCAGGATTTGGGGGATTGCTCCCACCGGAGTTGCAAGGATGACCAGCTCAGCCCCCTCCAAGGCATCCGACAGAGGCCCCGTTTTATCGACAGCCCCTCTAAATTTGGCCTCTTCCATAGTCTGGTGGTTTTGATCGAACCCCCAACGCTCTTGAACAACCCCGTATTTACCAAGGGCCATCCCCATGGATCCTCCCATCAAACCCAGGCCGATAATACAGCACTTGGTCAACATTAACTTATGTTTAGACGCTTCGGCCAATTGTCTCTGCCACCTTCTGTAAAGAATTCACCATCTGGGAAAACTTCTCTGGAAGCAACGATTGTGGACCATCACATAAAGCCTCTTTTGGTGAGGAATGCACCTCAACCAGCAAACCGTCAGCACCAGCCGCTACTGCCGCCATGCTCATAGGATGAACGTATTTCCATTTTCCAGTCCCGTGGCTGGGGTCAACAAACACAGGCAGATGACTCAAGCTTTTAGCAATGGGAATAGCACTTATATCCAGGGTATTACGGGTAAAAGTTTCAAATGTCCTAATCCCCCTTTCACAAAGAATCACTTTGTCGTTCCCTTCACTGAGGAGATACTCCGCAGACATAAGCCATTCTTCGATGGTGGCCGACATGCCGCGTTTGATCAAAATTGGCTTTTCTATCCCCCCTAGTTCCTTGAGTAGCTGGAAGTTTTGCATGTTACGGGTGCCAACCTGGATAATATCAGTATAAAGCGCTACTGTTTCAACAGAATGTTGGTCAAGAACTTCCGTGATAATGGGTAACCCAGTCAAATTGCGGGCTTCGGCTAAAATTTTCAACCCCTCTTCTTCTAACCCCTGAAAACTGTAAGGCGAAGACCGCGGTTTATAGGCTCCACCTCTTAAAATATCTGCACCGGCATTTCTAACTGCAACAGCAGTCTGGAGAAAAGTATCCGCCCTTTCCACGGCACATGGTCCGGCTATAGCAACTACTTTATTGCCTCCAACCTTTACTCCTCTTACTTCAAAAACAGTTTTTTCCTCCTTAAATTCCCTGCTGGCCAATTCAAAGGGATAGGGAGCATTTACCACCTTATCGATCTGAGGTAAAGACTTAACCACGTTTCCTGCTTCCTCCCCTGAACATCCGGAGATTCTTAAAATGGAACCGTTTTTCCCTTTAGCCCGATAAACTCCCCAGCCGGAATTTTTGAGCTGTCTTTCTACCTCTGCCATTTCCCCATCCGACACATCCGGCTTGACAATGACTATCACCTTGCATCCTCCTCTTAATAATGGTTTATAAACATAAAAATGCTTTCGTCCATAGGGACGAAAGCATTTTTATCTCACGCGGTACCACCCTGGTTAGGCACATAACATGCCCCACTCGTGTAAGGTACGGACTAGAATTTTATCCGCCCGATACCCTGTATGCTTAATAGAACATTACTATACATTTCTCAACAATGGTGTCAGGTACGGACTGAAATAATTCCAGCCTTATACCCCCTTCCTTTTAACGGTGGAAGTTTCCGTCAAAGCCTACTGACC
>CAZMLU010000014.1:8826-34613 GCA_964567295.1 uncultured Desulfovibrionaceae bacterium | reverse complement strand
GAATCAGGGAGAAACACTGGCTCCACAAGCGGCTCCAATCTTCTCCTTACCACCATTTGTGCTATCCTATCCTCAATTGTGGGTACCCCAAGCAGTCTTGTTTTCCCATTCTTCTTTGGAATCTCGACTCCTCTTACCGCTTTGGGAAAGTAGCTGCCCGAAGCCATTCGGTTCCACAGTTTATACAAATTGTCTCTTCGCTTTTCCTCGAATTGCTCGATTTCTACTCCATCGATCCCTCCGGCCCCATGATTTGCTTTTACGCATTTGTAGGCCGCCAGTACTTCTTCCTGCGTTATTTCAAACGATTTCCCTTTCTCCATAAATCCTCCCGTTTCCGGTTGTTGTATTTTGAAAGTTCTGATGGCGGAACCCCTTTGCTCCGCTGCCATTACAGCAGTTTCCTCACTACTACGAGTTCCTCCGCATCCAACCTCGGCATCGCTATTATTACCCTCGCCTTTCACAGCTTGTGGTTTTCGCTTTCCATCCGAAACTGGAACTCTCCTGTTCCCTGTGTGAGCCTAAACTACGCTCCTGCCGCCTTTACACCGGCAGCCATCCGGGCAGCGTCCAGCCTGCTCCCGGACTATTCCCTTGGACCGGCAAGTCCTTGGTTTTGACTGCATTTATGTGCTCTCGATGCTTCTTCAGCGGTTCACTTTCGTTCAGCTTCGTAGTTCATACCTGACAGATTCTTTCTGCCTTTTCCTTTGCGCTCAGCACCACGGGTTTTCTCCCGCAGCACCCAAAGGTGGTTTGCAACCTGTATCTGGCTACCGATTGCGAGAGGCCTTCTCTCATCTCCCACAGAGCATACGTCTGGACTTTCTTTCCCCCTTTCGCCGTCCTTTCGTTTCAGGACACACTGCCGGGCACACAACAAAAAGGCAGGGGAGTTTTCCCTGCCTTTAGCTTAGTTATTTTCTCTCTTGCAAGTTATTTAAGGAGCGCTTTCCAAAACAAAAACCCATTTTTAGTGTTTGTGATGCTCTTCCGCAGCAGTTAAACGAGACAGTGACCTTCTAAGTGCTGCCTGAGCTCTGGCCCAATCAACATCACTTTCGTCTCCTCGGGCAAGCAGTTTTCCGGCCCTTTCTCTAGCAGCACGGGCTCTTTCCACATCTATCTCTTCCGGCAGCTCTGCTGCATCAGCCAGTACAGTAATAAGGTCTGTTTTTATCTCCAGCACTCCTCCACCACTGATAGCGATAGGGTAAAATTGCTTACCTTTCTTCACCTTAAGAACACCTATTTTTAATGGCGTTACCATGGGTTTATGGTCAAATAGAATTCCAAGATCTCCCTCAAGACCTTTTGCCACCACCATGTCCACCTTGTCTTCATATACAATACGTTCCGGCGTGACTATTCTAAGCAGAACTTCCGTCCCCATGAAATTTCTCCCCTTGCATCATTTCTATACTTTTGCTTTCTCAGCTTTGGCAATGGCTTCTTCAATTGTTCCCACCATGTAAAATGCGTCCTCCGGCAAATCATCATGCTTGCCTTCTAAGATTTCTCTAAACCCTTTAATGGTCTCCTTGATATTTACGTATGCCCCCGGAATACCGGTAAACTGCTCTGCCACAAAAAAGGGTTGAGATAAAAAGCGCTGCATACGGCGAGCCCTGTTTACCGTCATTTTATCTTCTTCCGATAGCTCCTCCATGCCCAAGATAGCAATAATATCCTGCAACTCCCTGTAACGCTGCAAAACCTTCTGGACGTGCCTGGCTACTTCAAAATGTTCCCTTCCTACCAGGTTAGGGTCTAAAAGCCTGGAGTCCGAAGATAGCGGATCTACAGCAGGATATATACCCATCTCAACAAGGGATCTTTCCAAAACCACACTGGCATCCAGATGAGCAAAAGTAGTAGCCGGCGCAGGATCTGTAGGATCGTCAGCAGGAACATATATGGCCTGGATTGAAGTGATGGAACCCCTCGTGGTTGAGGTAATACGCTCTTGCAACTCGCCCATTTCCAACTGCAGCGTGGGCTGATAACCAACCGCTGAGGGCATCCTTCCAAGCAAAGCGGAAACCTCGGTCCCCGCCTGTGAAAAACGGAAAATATTATCAATAAAGAGCAATACGTCCTGGCCTGCCTCATCCCTGAAAAACTCACTAACCGATAGAGCGGTAAGAGCAACTCTAAGGCGGGCCCCTGGTGATTCCGTCATCTGGCCGAAAATCATTGCAGTGTTATCGATAACTCCTGATTCCTTCATCTCCAACCACAGATCGTTACCTTCCCTGGTCCTTTCTCCTACTCCAGCGAAAACAGAGTAGCCACCATGTTCTTGAGCAACATTACGGATAAGCTCCATGATAACAACCGTTTTGCCTACTCCTGCACCTCCGAAAAGGCCGACTTTACCTCCCTTAGCGAAAGGGACCATCAAATCAACAACCTTGACACCGGTCTCCAACATCTCCGTAGCCGGGGTCTGGTCTTCAAAAGAAGGAGGATCTCTGTGAATAGAATAATACTCTTCCGCCTCTACGGGAGAGCCACCGTCTATAACCTCTCCCTTGACATTGAACATCCTGCTGAGGGTCGCACGCCCTACAGGCACTGTAATGGGCTTGCCAGAATCAACTGCCGTCATACCCCTGACCAGTCCTTCAGTGGGGTCCATGCTTACACAGCGCACCGTCTCATCACCAAGATGCTGAGAAACCTCCAGGACCAACTTTAAATCTCCTTCTTCTATAGTCACCATGTTATAAATACCTGGCAGATGTCCTTCCGGGAATTGAATATCCACCACAGGACCTATTACTTGCTTTACTTTCCCCTCAACTCCCATCTTGTTTGCAACTCCCCTTTCCTGAACCTTCTAAATTTCTCAATGCTTCAGTAATTTTACTTAATTATCACTTGGACAGAGCTTCGGAGGTGTTGACAATCTCAAGTATCTCCTGGGTTATCGAAGCCTGACGAGCTTTATTATATTCTAGAGTGAGCCTGGCGATCATATCCTTGGCATTCTCTGTCGCAGTTCTCATGGCAGTCATCCGTGACCCAAGCTCAGAAGCCTTGGCTTCCAAAAAAGCAGTAAGGACTAAGCTATTAAGTAGACGAGAAAGAAGAGCTTCAAGGACAATTTCTGGTTCGGGTTCGAACTGGTAGATAAGTTCTTCTGCAGCTGCTTCACCTCTTTGCTGCTCTTCTTTGGTCTGTCTTTCTCCCTCCACTGCTTCTGCTTTCTCTTCAGCTTCTGCTTTCTCTTCAGCTTCTGCTTTCTCTTCAGCTCCTGCTTTATCTTCCGTTTCCACAGGCAAAAGTTGTAAACAACGGGGATGGTGGATCATTACATTAACGAATTCGTTGTATATCAGGTGTACTTCCCCCGTTTTTCCTTCATCAAAAAGTCCAGATAGGTAAGCCACTAACTCCTGGGCACGTCCTATCCCCGGACGATCCTCAATATCAAGGAATTCCCTGATTATATTATAATCCCTTCGTCGAAAAAAGTCCCTTGCTTTACGGCCAATAACCACAATGGAAACCTCTTCCCCGGGGTATTTTTCTGCCTCCAGGACGGCACGACGCAAAACATTGGTATTATAACTTCCGCAAAGCCCCCTGTCGGAAGAAAAAACGACAAGGCATCTTTGGGTAGAATCCCTTGCTTCCATCAGAGGGCTTTTTATCCCTATAGTATTTTCCAAAATACGAGCAATAGAATTATTGATGCTCTTGGCATAAGGTCGGGCAGCTTCTGCCCTTTCCTCGGCACGCCTTAGCTTTGCTGCAGCGACCATCTCCATCGCTCTAGTAATTTTCTGGGTACTTTGGACACTTTTTATGCGCCTCTTAATCTCTCGCGTTCCTCGCACTGATTATCCCACCTTTGGCAAGACCTGATAATACAACTTTTATGCCGTGGCCTGTTCTTTCATGGAGTCTATCTGGGCCAGGAATGTTTTTTTGAACTCTTCAATGGCACTTCGCAATTCAGACTCGATATCGTCCCCCAGATCTGCAGACTCTTTGATGACCTGTGCTATGCGGGGGTAATTATTGTCCACGAAGCGGAACAGTTCCTTTTCAAAACGCTTGATCTCCTCTAAAGGAATCTCATCGAGAAGACCGGTTGTCCCTGCAAAAAGAATCATTATCTGCTTTTCCACAGGAATAGGAGCGTACTGATCCTGTTTTAGAATTTCTATCAGTCTCTCTCCCCTCCTTAAACGAGTCTGGGTGGCTTTATCCAACTCGGTCCCAAACTGGGCAAAAGCTTCCAATTCCCTAAATTGTGCCAGGTCCAGTCGCAAACGCCCGGCGACTCTTTTCATACCCTTGTTCTGGGCATTACCACCAACCCTTGAAACAGACAAGCCCACGTTTACCGCCGGGCGTAGACCGGCAAAGAAAAGCTCTCTTTCCAGGTAGATCTGCCCGTCAGTAATAGAGATAACATTGGTAGGAATATAGGCCGAAACATCTCCCTCCTGGGTCTCAATAATGGGAAGAGCCGTCAGGGACCCGCCACCCAGTTCATCACTGTATTTTGCGGCCCGTTCCAGTAACCGGGAATGCAGGTAGAAAATATCCCCGGGATAAGCCTCCCGTCCGGGAGGACGGCGAAGGAGCAGGGATAACTCCCTGTAAGCAATAGCATGCTTGGAGAGATCATCATAAACAACCAAAACATGCTTACCGTTGTCCATAAATTCTTCACCAATGGCACAGCCCGCATAGGGAGCAATATATAGTAACGGAGCCGGCTCACTTGCCGTAGCCGCTACAATGGTAGTATATTCCATGGCTCCGTTTTCTTCCAACACCTGGGCTACGGCAGCTACCCTGGATCGTTTCTGGCCAATAGCCACATAAATACAGTATACATCGGTATTTTTCTGGTTTATTATGGCATCTATGGGAATCGCTGTTTTACCGGTGCCGCGGTCCCCGATAATGAGCTCTCTTTGCCCGCGGCCGATGGGAATCATGGAGTCTATAGAAGTAAGACCTGTTTGCAGGGGCTCCTTTACAGGTTGTCTGTGGGTAACTCCTGGAGCAATACGCTCTATAGGACGGAACACTTCTGTCTTGACAGGTCCTTTACCATCAATAGGCTCACCCAGCGCATTAACGACCCTGCCCACCATAGCTTCTCCTGCAGGTACCTGGGCAATTTTGCCGGTTCTTTTGACCGTATCACCCTCTTTAACCTTTTTGTAATCCCCCAACAAAACACAGCCGATATTATCTATTTCCAGGTTAAGAGCCATCCCCATCACACCACCGGGGAACTCCAGGAGCTCACCGGCCATACAGTTTTCCAACCCATAAATACGGGCCACCCCGTCACCGATATAGATAACGGTTCCAATATCCACCAATTCCAGGCTCTTTTCAAAGCCTTCAACCTGTTTCTGTAGCAAAGAACTTATTTCATCTGGACGTAAACTCATTTTTATGAACCACCTCTAATCTTATAAAAATCAAGACTTAACGGCAATCTCAGGCGGTAAGTTCGCGATACAGCCTATCCAACTGGGTAGTTACACTGGCATCAAAAAGTTTCTCTCCAAGGCGAATAACAAAGCCGCCCTTAATCTCATCATTGATCTTTTTTTCCAGTTGAACCTCTTTACCGCTTATATCCTGTAAAATAGTTACTATCTCTTCAGCCTGATCCTGTTCCAAGGGAAGAGGAGTTGAGATATGTGCAATCACTCTTCCCTGGTCCTCATTTACCATCTGTAAAAAATACTGGTAGATGTGCTCCATTAAATTGAGCCTGTGTTTCTCCACCAGCAACAGAAAAAAGCGGCTAAGTTCTGGTGAGAAATCGGAGCTTAGTTTGTTCACTATTTCTTTTTTTAGCGCTTCTTTGACCGGAAAGCGGCACAGAAATAGCTTGATCTCAGGGTTTTCCTCCAGGAAAGACAAAAGAGCACGATAATCTTCCAAAGCCTTCTCCATTTCATCCTTCTTTTTCATGGTATGGAAAAGAGCCAGTGCATATCTTTGGGCTATACCTTTTGGGGTCATGAGACGTTTTTCACCTCTTTAAGGTGCCGTTCAATCAACTGGCGCTGTAATGCAGCATCAATCTTGGTCTCAATGATACGTTCAGCAATTTGCACAGAGATAGCGGCAATCTCATCCTTGAGCTCTTGAAACATCTTTTCCTTTTTCAGTTCCAGCTCTTCGTGTGCGCGGGCAATCATATCTTCAGACTGCTGTTTGGCCTCTCTTTTCCCTTCCGCTATAATCTCTTCGCTTTCCTTGGTGGCTTTATTTAATATCTCCCTGGCCTCTTGATTTGCAGCCCTAATACTCTTTTCATATTCTTCTTTTAATCTTTGTGCTTCTTCTTTTTCCTGCTCTGCATAGTCCAAATCGTCCTCTATGCCTTTTCTTCTGTTCTCTATAAAACTGACCAATGGTTTATAGAGATAGCGGCGTATTAACAGGTAAATAATAAACATATTAAAAATCTGCCAGAGGATAGTGTAGTCTATAGTTACCACACCGCCCATTGTGCTTCTGGCAACCTGCGCGAAAAAAATACTTTCCACTGCAAACCCCCCTTCCCTGATAAACAATTTAGAATTAAATAACTAGGCGGAAATAATGCCTATTCTTCTGTTATTTCAAACAGCAAACTTGCTACATCGCCGTATACATGGCAATCAGGGGGTTGGCAAAAAGTAAAATCAAGGCAACAACCAGGGCGTAGATACCTGTGGTCTCTGCCACGGCGGCCCCCAGCAGCATTGTCCTCAAAATATCACCCTGTGCTTCCGGCTGCCTTCCCACACCTTCAGCACCTTTTCCTGCTGCATAACCCTGTCCAATACCAGGGCCGATACCTGCTACAACGGCTATTCCTGCTCCTAAAGCAGATGCGGCCAAAATCAAAGCTTCTCCTGTAATCATTTTTTCTCTTCCTCCTTCTTGATAATTCGGTTAAATTAAGGGATTAGCATAAAGAAGTATTAAAGCAATAATTAATGCATAAACAACCTTAGACTGACTAATAGCTTGACCTACCAAAAAGATCCTTAAAATCGGACCAGAAAAGCGGGGCCTGTAGGAAACTGCTTCCACAGCCTGCCCCCCGGCATATCCCTGTCCCACACCGGGCCCAAAAGCAGAGATCATGCTAAGACCTACTGCCAGGGTAGAAGCTACCAGGACAATAATTGTGCCGGCTGAACCTATTAAAGGGTTAGCGTAAAGAAGAAGAAGCGCTATAACCAGACAAAATATCCCCGATGTTTCAGTGACAGCCTGACTGAGAAGCATAACGAAAGTAGTTTGACGCAGAGATTTAGGGTTTATTGCGGCACCTTCTGCTCCCTTACCCGCTGCATATCCCTGCCCGATACCTGTGCCGATCCGTCCTATCATGGCAATTCCGGCCGCTAAAGCGGATGAAGCGAGAAGAAGGGCCATAGGGTCCTGTTCGGCCAACCAGTCAAATCCTGCATCTAAGATGAACTGCAGTAAAACATACAACCGTTTTCCCCCCTTTCTTTTTCATATAACTTTCCTGGACATTGTAACCTCATTCCATGGCCAGGCTGACAAAAGTCATCGTCAACATCACAAAAATAAAGGTTTGAATAACACCCGCAAAAACATCAAAATAAGCGTGCCCTATGATAGGCGCCAGGGGAGGAGCAAAATGGTAGAGCATAAACATGATAATCAAACTTCCCAGCATATTTCCGAAAAGACGGAAGCTCAGTGAAATGGGCAGAGCTATCTCACTGATAATATTTAAGGGAAACATAAAAGGTAAAGGCTCGAAAAAACCCTTGATATAACGCAACTTTTTCATTCTAAACCCATTGAAATGAACCATAACAAAGGTGATTGCGGCGAGGGCAAAAGTAGTGTTCAAATCGGCAGTGGGTTGCCTCACCACTACCAACCCGGTAAGGTTAGCAAGAAGCATGTAAAGAGAAAGAGCCAACATATACGGGGCAAAATTTCTCTTATCGCTGCCCATTGTCTTATCCACCAACCAGTGTATACCTTCAATGATCAGTTCCATAAAAAGCTGCAGTGTTCCCGGCACCGCTTTCATTCTCCGGGTTGTGAGAATGGAAAGAATAAACAAAAGTAAAGCTATACCCCAGGTGATTACTACTGTGTTTGTAATAAATGGCATATCGTTCAAGGTCATATAAGTATGTATTTGAATATCTGTGACATCCATAATTACGCCCGGTTTAAAGCGGGTTTAAACCGATTTTCTTCCCCCCTTTCTCATTTTTCTTCAACTTGCTTTATGTCATGCTGTTTCCTAAAAGAATAAAGATTCCCCACTAGAATCACCGCTTTGGGAATCAATAAACCTGCTACTGCCCATGCATAATGCATATCTGCACGCATCATGGCTATTATTATTACTAAAAAAAATACGCCATAACGAATAAAATACTGGAATGTTACATAAAAACGAGCTTTCTGGGGTTCCATATGCATTGATTTTTCCAAAGTACTTGCCAGCAAAAAAAAATTGAGAAGGGCCATTATCGTGCCAAAAGTTAGGCCATATGCCCCCGCCCAGTTCCCCATAAAAAGAAGCACAGCAACCAGCAGCAGGTAAAGAAACAAAAATCGTTTGGCCATCTGCAACTTGAACGAATAAAAATCTTCCATACTTAACCCCTGCTCTCTTACTTCTTCATCAGTATCTTATAGGCGCGCATACTCCCACCGATAAGCCCCAAAAGCATTCCCACAATAACCAAGATAATTGTATGTCCAACATAATTTGCAAGAAAGCTCCCCAACCAAACACCTACCAACGCTGGCCCAACTATTACCAGTCCTAACTGACCGACTAGCGCCAGTCCTTGTAAATCCTTCCACCTGAATACACCCAAAATATCACCCATTCGCAAACCACTTCTCAACTACACTGCTACTTTTTCGATAACTTTTTGTAAAATCCTTTTTTCTTTAAAAATTTATTAAGGCAGCTATCCACCGTTAGAATTAATAGTTCCACTCTTTTAAATAATTAATCAAACATTTAAACAGGGTCTGGCAAGTTTATCACTTGAACACCCGCTTCTTCAAATATTTCTCGGGCAAGATGATCGGGATAATTTTCCTTAAGTATAACTTTTCCCAAGCCGGCATTAACCAGCATTTTAGCACACAACGAGCAGGGATGGTGGGTGCAGTATAAATCTGCGCCTTTGATTGATACCCCATGCAATGCACCCTGTATAATGGCATTTTGTTCCGCGTGCAGCCCACGGCATAATTCATGTCGCTGACCTGAAGGAATGTTTTGCTTTTGGCGCAGGCATCCGGTCTGCAGGCAGTGTTTTAAAAAAGAAGGGGCCCCGTTGTAACCGGTAGTAAGCAAACGCTTATCACGTACCAGAACGGCACCAACCTTTCTCCGCAGGCAGGTGGAACGGTTGGCCACAACCGAGGCAATTTCTAAGAAATAACTATCCCAGGAAGGTCTCAAAAACATTTCTCTCCTCAAGAAGCATTAAAATATAACATTCTGATACACGGGATAATCAGCACACATTTCTTTTACAGTACGCTTTATTTTGGACATAGCCTGGGGATCTTGCTTGGACTCAATGGTATCATTAATAAGCTGAGCAATAATGCCCATCTCTTTTTCTTTCATGCCCCTGGAGGTCAACGATGGAGTTCCCAGGCGCATCCCACTGGTAACCAAGGCGCTTTCCTCATCAAAAGGCACAGCATTTTTGTTGACGGTTATACCCACTTCATCAAGCATACTTTCCGTCTCCTGGCCGCTAATGTTTTTACTCCTAAGGTCTACCAGTATAAGGTGATTATCGGTGCCTCCGGTAAGCAGCTCAAACCCCAGCTCCTTCAGATTCTCAGCAAGGGTCTTGGCATTTTTTAGCACCTGTTCCTGGTAAAGACGAAACTCCTCACAATTAGCTTCTTTAAAAGCAACAGCTTTGGCTGCTACTACATGCATGAGCGGGCCTCCCTGTATGCCTGGAAAAACAGCCTTATCAATAGCGCGGGCAAACTGCTGGCGGCAGAGAATAAGCCCTCCCCTGGGCCCTCGCAGGGTTTTATGAGTGGTGCTGGTAATAAAATCAGCAAAAGGAGCCGGGTTGGAATGCAGCCCGGCCGCTACCAATCCGGCAATATGAGCCATATCTACCATAAGGTAAGCTCCTACCTCACGAGCGATATCATAAAAAGCTGGAAAATTAATTTCACGGGAATAAGCGCTTGCACCGGCCACGATAAGGCGTGGTGACACTTTTTTAGCCATCCGCCTTACCTCTTCCATGTCTAAATAACCGCTTTCCGGATCTACACCATAACTGTAAAAATTATAATACATTCCGGAAATATTGACAGGGCTACCATGAGTTAAATGCCCTCCGTGTGCCCTATCCATACCCAGCACCGAATCCCCGGCCCGCAAAACAGATACATATACGGCCAAATTAGCCAGCGCTCCGGCATGAGGCTGCACATTAGCATGCTCAACTCCGAAGAGGTCTGTCGCCCTTATTCTGGCTAATTCCTCTATAGTGTCAACATATTCACACCCGCCGTAATACCTCTGTCCGGGATACCCTTCCGCATACTTGTTGGTAAGAACAGATCCCTGAGCTTCAAGGACAGCTTTGCTAACATAATTTTCGGAAGCGATTAATATCAGTTTATCCTGCTGTCTACGCTTTTCATCTTCAATAGCTTTGGCAATTTGAGGATCAAATAAGTTTAGATTTTTACTGTTTTCTTCCATGGGTAATTATGTGCCAGGCCAGAATCAACCTGGCCGGGCTCTCCCCCTTTCCTAATTAATTATTTTTTTCCAATAAAGATATTTTTTCTATTCTAACAAGATGCCTTCCACCTTCAAAAGGAGTTTCCAAAAATTCATCTACAATAGCCAAAGCAAGACCTTCTCCAACAACTCTTGCACCCAAAGCCAGAACATTGGCATCGTTATGAGCTCTGGCAGCCCGAGCAGAAAAACAATCGCTGCATGGGGCAGCTCTAACAGCGTTCACCTTGTTGGCGGCTATAGCCATCCCAATCCCTGTCCCACAAATGAGAATCCCTCTTTGAAACTTCCCATCTTGAACAGCAAGAGCTACTTTATAGGCCAAATCAGGATAGTCTACCGCTTCTTTATCGAAACCCCCAAAATCCTCAAAGGCTACGTTTTTTTCAGTAAGGTGATTTCTCAACATTTCTTTTAAGGAAAATCCAGCATGGTCTGCTGCCAGAGCAACTTTCAACCCTTCAACCCCTTTTCTTTCACATAGGTAAATTCTATAGAACTTGGCACAAAGTCAAATCGCGCCATTGTTGCCTTAGCTAGACCTATACCTCTTCTCTTTTTAATTCCTTTTCTCCTTCTTGTTTATCATTATCTGGAGCGGTAATATTTTAAATCTCATTCCGCTTTTAAGATCTGTGTAGAAGCTTTTCTAAGACGGTTCATAACAGCTTTTCCCATATCCCTATCTTCCAGGCCTTCAGCAATTATTACTTCGACCTCCATATTGTCCAATTTACGCAGAGCATCGAATAACCTTTTAGCAACCGTGGAATGTTCTTCTCTGGAGCCCAAGATTTCAACGAATGGGGTATTTAAAAATTCCAAGCTCTCCTGGAAAATTAGCATTCCCACACGGATCCCCTGGAGAGTAAAATGCTCTGCTAAAACGTCCATCTGCCTCCATCTTGCTGTTTCTTCCCCTTCGACCAGGTACAAAGGTGCATTGGTAGCATAGTGCCTGTATTTCATCCCAGGGGCGGGTGGAGCACCTTTTGAAAATTCTTCTCCGTCATCTACTGACAAATCGATTACTTTTGCATCCAAACTCTCCTGCAACATTTCTAAGGTTACTCCCCCGGGTCGCAGAAGTGCCGGCGGGTTGGAAAGCAAGCTAAGAACTGTTGACTCGACGCCCACAGCACATTCGCCTCCATCAAGCACGGCCTCTATTCGGCCGGCCAAATCATGCATAACATGTTCGGCTGTAGTGGGACTGGGACGCCCAGAGAGATTAGCACTGGGTGCAGCCAAAGGTATCCCGACTATCCGCAATAAACTCTGAGCGGTAGGATGAGCGGGAATGCGCACTGCTACTGAGGATATTCCTCCGGTAGTAATATCAGGCACGCTAGCTTTTTTGGAAAGCACCAGGGTCAAAGGGCCCGGCCAAAATCTTTCCCCAAGTATGTATACTTCTTTCGGTATATTGTAGGCTAGCTGTTCAATCATTTCTACATGAGCCACGTGAACAATGAGTGGATTATCCGGGGGACGTTCTTTTACTTTAAAAATTTTCCCCACCGCTTCTTCGTTCAAGGCGTCGGCTCCCAGCCCATATACAGTTTCCGTGGGAAAAGCAACCAGGCCACCTTTTTTCAGAATAGATGCGGATAGCGAAAGCGCCTCATTCGTCTTTTCAGGGTCCTGAGCATAAAGAAGTAAAGTATTCTTTACCCTGGGCCATTCCAACAGGCGGTACACCTCCAAACGGCAAATGGGATGGATAAACTATAATTGGCATTCCTACATAATATTATAACATAATGCTTTTGACAAGACTCCCTTAAATATTTCTCAATCTACCAACAGACACACTAACAATGTTCTTTTCATAACCTTTTATCTTTATCATTGTCCCTGTAAATGGTATAATAACGGCAGTTTACAGCTGAACATTTCTTTTCCTGGAGGTTAATCTTGAAACACCAATCATTTCGTCATATTCTTGAAGAATTACAGCAAGGCAAGATAACCCTGGAAGCAGCCCTGGAACAGCTCCGGTGTTTCCCTTATGAAGATCTGGGGTTTGCCAAGATAGATCATCACCGTCCTTTGCGGCAGGGCTTTCCAGAGGTTGTTTTATGCCAGGGGAAAACTCCTGAGCAGGTGCGGGAAATCATTGGACGCTTGAAAAATTTTCCGGGCAATATACTGGCTACCAGGGCTGAACCGGAAGTTTTTGCAGAAATACAGCCTCTTTTTCCGGAAGCTAATTACCAAAAACACTCCCGTACCATTTCGATAAAACGGGATGACAAAATGTATGGAAAAGGAGGGATTCTAGTTATCTCAGCAGGAACCTCTGATCAAAACGTAGCAGAAGAAGCATATATAACCGCAGAATTAATGGGAAACCGGGTGGAGAGATTGTACGATGTTGGAGTAGCGGGCCTTCATCGCCTGCTGGACAACAACACCAGATTGCACCAGGCCAGCGTTATTATAGTAGCTGCCGGGATGGACGGCGCCCTGCCCAGCGTGGTTGGAGGATTGGTAGATTGTCCTGTAATAGCAGTCCCTACCAGTGTGGGTTACGGAGCCAGCTTCGGAGGTCTTGCCTCGTTGTTGACCATGCTGAACAGTTGTGCACCGGGAGTTTCTGTGGTTAATATTGATAACGGTTTTGGCGCGGGTTACTCTGCTTCTTTAATCAACCGGAATAAGCATACTAACTGAGCAAAGAAAGGAACTAAATAGATGCGGATATTATACCTGGATTGCGCTGCGGGGCTGGCTGGAGATATGATCTTGGGTGCTTTACTGGACTGCGGCCTTCCCCTCGAAGTCTTCAAAAAACAATTATCCCTTCTTCCCCTTAGTGGATATGCTTTTAAAACCTTCCGTGTACACAAAAAGGGAATAAGTGCTCTGCAGGTCAAGATAGAGGTTTTCGAAAAACAGCCTTTCCGTAATTATGCACAGATAAAAGAGCTAATCAAGTCGTCCTCTCTCAATTCCTCCATTAAAAAAAACGGGCTGCTTATTTTTGATGCCCTGGCACAGGCAGAAGCAAAAGTACACGGGGTTAAAAAGAACGAGGTCCATTTTCACGAGATTGGAGCGGTAGATTCCATCGTAGATATTATGGGAAGCGCTATCGCTCTGGAAATGCTGAAAATTGATAAAATATGGGGTTCGGCATTACCCTTGGGAAAAGGATATATAAATGCAAGTCATGGTAGCATTCCCCTACCCGCTCCAGCCACCATGGAAATAATCCGCAGGTACCGCATACCTTGCTACGGACTCCCTCTTAAAGGTGAAACTGTCACCCCTACCGGGGCATCAATCCTGGGAGTGTTTTGCACCTCTTTTTCTTCAATTCCTTCCCTGATAATAAACAAAACAGGTTATGGTGCAGGCCTGAAAGAATTTCCCTATCCCAACTTGGTCAGGGCTTTTACCGGGGAAGCTACTGCTAGTTATCCCGAAAAGCAAACCAGGGAGAACTTGCGTTCAGCAAAAACCGCTCTATTAACAGAAAGGGTAGAAATTATTGAAACAAACATTGATGATCTAAACCCGGAGATATATGACTATCTTATGGAACGCCTTTTTATGGCTGGAGCCCTGGATGTTTATTTTACACCGGTGCAAATGAAAAGAAACAGGCCTGCTGTAAAAGTAACCATTCTTACTTCTCCACATAAAGCCTGGGAAATGGGAGATATACTTTTGCAAGAAACTACAACCCTGGGATACCGCCACTTCAGCGCTGAAAAGGTAATGCTGCCCAGACAAATAAAGGCTCTCCAAACACCTTGGGGGAAAGTAAGGGTAAAAATAGCGGGGTCAGCTTCTCCTTACTACAATGCTTCTCCTGAATATTTAGACTGTCTTCATATCGCAAAAAAAGAAGGAATACCTTTAAAAAAGGTTTATGCTGCCGTTTGGAAATTATTAGCCACCAACTAGTAGACGTTCTTTATTCTTTCTCTTCCAGGTCAGAAGTAAAATCAAGTGTTACATAGGTAAACCCAAGTTTTTGTAGAACCGTTCTTATTTCTTTTCTCATCTCCAGCGCTTTTTCCATCATAGAACCTTCCAACTCCAAACGAGCAATATCACCATGGTAGCGCACTCGTAGTTTCTTAAATCCCAATAAATGTAAATACTCTTCAGAGCGCTCTACCTGTTCCAACTTGGGAAGGGTAAGCTGTTCACCATATCTAAAACGTGTAACCAAGCAGGGCAAGGCAGGTTTATCATGGGTAGGCAAGCCCGCCTCCTTAGAAAGCTGGCGAATATCGTTCTTTCTTAATTCGACCTCTTGTAGGGGAGAGTGGATCTCATACTCCACAGCGGCCCTCATTCCCGGCCGCGCCTTTTCTTCATCATCACGATTATTGCCAATCAACACATATCGAAGCCCCTTCTTCTCAGCTACACCCTTAAAATCACCGTAAACAATCCGCCGACAAAGATAGCACCTGTGAGGGGGGTTAGCCCGAAATTCTGCGCTTTCCAATTCTTTGCTCTCCAGTAAAATATGCTCCATTCCCAGTTCCTTTGCCCTTGTCTTAGCCTCCTCTATTTCTTTCAAGGGATGCAAAGGAGAGATGGCAGTGACGGCAACCACTCTTCCTTTGGCCTTTTCCTTAGTTTTAAAAAGAAGATAAGTGCTATCTACACCACCTGAAAAAGCAACCAGCACATCTTCCATCTCTTCCAGTTTTTGTTCTAGTTTTCTCTCCTTATCGTATAAAGGATCCATCTTGCATCTCCTTTCAAGAATTTATCCTAATTTTCCGAAATATGCAAACCCATAAAACATGGTCATTTATATCCGTTATCTCTATAAAGTTCTATTTTTGATTCCGGCAAGAGCTACAGTATCCAAAAAATTGCAGGTTATGGTTAACTATCTCAAAATTATGCTTTTTCCGGACCACTTCTTCTAATTGGTGCAGCAGATCTTCTTCTACTTCAATGATACATTCACAATTAAGACATAACAAGTGATGGTGTTGGTGGTCAGTCAAATTTTTTTGAACTAATTCATACCTGCTGCGTCCGTCTCCAAAATTCAACTTTTGCGATAGCCCCAGATCTTCCAATAGCTCAAGTGTCCTGTAGATAGTAGCCATTCCAATTTCTAAACCTTTTCCCCTGCTAATCTGAAAAACTTCTTCCGCACTAAGATGCCTATCTTTATTTTCCAGTAATATCTCCAGAACTACTTTGCGCTGTGGCGTCATGCGGTATTCTCTAAACTGGTTTTCCATTTCGCGCAATTTTTTCTCCATAGCTGCTCACCATCCAATTTGAAAAAGGTTTAACGGCAGTGAAACTAATCACAAGTAAATGCTTATCAAACATTATAACACACCTTTATACTACGGAAAAGCAAACCCAGTTCCTATCACAAAAAAATCTATGATAATTGCTTCGAGATTAATTGTGGTATAATGGAAAATATGAGAATGAAGGAGGCAAAATATGTCAGAGCTGATCCGTTTTGGGGTTTCGATCAACGAAAATCTATTGGAAAGATTTGACAAGTTGATATTCCTAAAAGGTTACAACAACCGCTCGGAAGCACTGCGAGACCTGATACGCAACCAGCTGGTTGAACTGGAATGGGAAAAGGAAGAAGAAGAAGTGGCTGGCACAGTAACACTTATCTACGATCATCATGTAAAGGGTTTAAGTGATCATCTCATGGAGTTGCAGCATGGCTATCACCACTTAATCCTTTCCACTATGCACTTTCACCTGGATCATCACAACTGCCTGGAAGTGTTGGCAGTAAAAGGACCCGCTGGAGAAGTTCGCAGCGTTGCCGAAAGTCTGATCAGTGTCAAAGGTGTTAAACACGGCAGACTCACCATTACCACTACCGGAAAAAACATTTAAGCTGGACTGCTAAAAAGGATAACCCTTTGGCATTCTGCATAGTCTTTTTTAATCCCGGCATTCTTAAAACCCCAATGGTGTCCCATGTTTAATATGGCTTCTACCTGACCTTCCCCGATTTCAAGGGCCAATAGTCCAGGTGATAATAAATATGACCCGGCCAACTGCATAATTATTCTATAATCCCTTAAACCATCAACTCCTCCGTCAAGGGCCCGTACTGGTTCTCTCTTTATTTCTGGGGATAAAAAAGGCTGGGTGTTTTGAGGGATATATGGTGGATTTGATACTATAACATGAAAAGTGCTCCCTGGAGGAAGGGAGTTAAAATAGTCCCCATTTATAAACTCCACTCTCTTTTCAAGCTCAAGTGCGCAAGCATTTTTCCTGGCCAACCGGATCGCTTCGTTTTCAATATCCACACCTACAATATTTATGCTCTCCCTGAAATAAGCCAGCGAAAGAGCAATATTGCCGGATCCGGTTCCAAGATCCAGAATTCTTACCTCCCCCGCTTTGGAGCATTCCGGATAATGTAAATTTAGCCATTCTAACACAGCCTCCACCAGGTGTTCAGTTTCCGGCCGCGGAATAAGAACATTTTCATCCACCTGAAAGGAAAGGCCCATAAATTCCTTTATGCCAGTAATATAGGCAAGTGGTTCACCTTTACCTCTACGTTGCACAAGACTTCTAAAATATTCTACCTGCGAAGAAGATAGCATTCTCTCGCTATTGGTATAAAGATAAATTCTATCCTGCCTCAAAGAAAAAGCCAAAATAAATTCGGCCTCGCTGCGTGGCTGATCCACATCCTGGAGTCTTAAATAAGAAGCGGCCTCTAACAAGGCCTCTTTTATACTACACTCTATTTTTCTTGGCTCCATGTTGATAGATTCTCTCCTGTAGTTTTTAAAAATAATCATTTCTTAAAGAAATGAACTACTGAACCGCTTTCATCTTCTCCGCTGTTTCGTAAGCAACCAGGGCGTCAATAATAGCTTGCAGCTCCCCTTCCAAAACCTGGTCCAATTTATGAAGGGTCAGCCCTATGCGATGATCTGTTACCCTGCTCTGGGGGAAGTTGTAAGTGCGAATTCGTTCGCTACGGTCCCCGCTTCCGACCTGGTTTCTTCTGTCTTGGGCCTGTTCCTGCTGCTGTTCTGCCAGCATATGATCCAGCAGTCTTGCTCTCAAAACTCGCATGGCCTTATCCCGGTTTTTGTGCTGTGATTTTTCATCCTGGCAGCTCACAACGGTATTGGTAGGTAGATGAGTTATTCGCACCGCCGATTGGGTGGTATTGACACTTTGCCCCCCCGGCCCGGTGGAACAAAAAGTATCAAGCCTTAGATCCTGGGGGTCGATCTCCAAATCTACTTCCTCGGCTTCTGGCAAAACAGCTACTGTAGCAGCAGAAGTATGAATGCGGCCGCCAGATTCAGTACTGGGGATTCTTTGCACCCGGTGCACGCCGCTTTCGAATTTCAGTTGGCTGTAGGCACCCTTACCGCTAATAGAAAAAACTATTTCTTTAAATCCTCCAATATCCGTAGGATGTGAGTCCAAAAGTTCCAGTTTCCAATTTTTTTTCTCCGCAAAGCGCGAATACATACGTAGCAAATCGCCAACAAAAAGTCCAGCTTCTTCACCACCTGTGCCTGCACGAAGCTCCATAATTACGTCTTTCTCATCATTAGGATCCCTTGGAAGCAGAAGCACTCTAAGCTGTTCCTCTAACTTTTCTTTTTCTGCCTCCAGATTTGCAATTTCTTCCTTCAGAAAGAACGTCATCTCTTCTTCCTGCTTTTCTTTAAGCATATCCCGAGCTTCAGAAAGCTCCCAATCTACTCTTTGCAATTGGCGATAAGCAGCAATAATATCCGAAAGTTCTGCGTGCTCGCGAGTATATTTTTGCCATTGCTGTTGTTCTTTAATAACCTCCGGATCACTTAACTGCTCTTCAAGCTGAGCATAACGTTCCTCCAGGATCTTTAATTTTTCCCACATTCTGAAAACCTCCATCATTATGGCACGCTTGCTTACAAAGCCTCGACTTGTTCTTCTACAACAATTCCCTCGCTTTGGAAATCAGGCAGCACCTCATTAAGGGCACATATAGCTACCTCCACCTGTTCGTCTGCTGGCTTTTTGGTTGTCAAGTGCTGCAGCCAAAGCCCGGGCTGTGAAATAAACCTGGTAAAGATATTATCTTTTAGTCCAGCCAGGCGTATACCCTCATACGATAGACCGGCCACAAGAGGAAGGAGAGATAACCTGATGAGAACCCTTTGCCATAGTTCAGGCCAGCCAAAAAAAGAAAATAGCAGGATACTGGTAACCATGACAATTAGCAAAAAACTGGTTCCACAGCGCCGGTGAAGTGTGCTAAAAGGGCGTGCGTTATCCACCGTCAATGAATGCCCCGCCTCGTAACAGGCGATAGCTTTGTGTTCAGCACCGTGATACTGAAAAACTCGTGCCACCTCTTGCCAACGAGAAATTAAAAATATATAGCTTAAAAAAATGATTAACCTTAAAACTCCTTCTCCCAGGTTCAAAAGAAGGGGTGTCTCCACTCCCTGGCGCAAATATGTCATAAGCACTGTAGGAAGAAGAATAAAAAGCCCTATACCGGCTGCGAGAGCAATAGCCATAGTCAGTGGTAGTTCCCATCCCTTAAGTTCTTCTTCCTCCTCTTCTAATGCCTGCTCAGCAGAGATAGAAAGAGAGCGGAACCCTAGCACAAGTGCTTCTATAAAAGCTGCCATTCCGCGCAGCAGAGGCCATTTTAAAAACGGATATTTTTCACTGAAAGATAAAAAATCTATCTTTTTTAGATTTATATCTCCTTCGCTTCCCCGGACAGCAATAGCCACGTTAGATTTATTGCGCATCATTACACCTTCTACTACTGCCTGCCCGCCAATATTTATCCTCTCTTCACTCACTGAAACAGCACCTTACTTTCCACAGCAAAAAAAACAGGGCTGTTGGCCCTGTTTTTCTTACTCTCCTTTTTCTATTCCATATTTGCGTTTAAAGCGCTCTACGCGGCCACCTGTATCCACAAACTTTTGTTTCCCGGTAAAAAAAGGATGGCAATTGGAACAGATTTCTACTTTTAAATCCCCCTTGGTAGAGCCAACTTCATAGCTGGAACCACAGGCACAGGTAAATTTTGTTTTTTGATAAGATGGATGAATGCCCTCTTTCATTACTACACCTCACTTCCCCTTCTATCGTTGCCCCTTGTTATCAAAAAAACGGGCTTATTTGCACTTGCACTTTCCATCCAAATGCAAGCTCTATAATAGCACAAAACTGGGGTGTTTGACAACACCCCAGCAATTTTAACCCGGAATTCCTCAAATAAAATCTCAATTGACTATATCAAAATCAGCTCTATATATTAAAAGAATAATTATCTGAGCAGGGAAATTGTTATTCAATTTCATAATACCTGTTAATTGGGATTAGGCCATAGTATGAAGGTTGGATAAAAAAGAAGCGTTGGATTTGGTTTTCTTTATGCGCTCCAAAAGCGCTTCCAGGAACTCAGAAGAAGAAGTGGTTCCCATGGAACGCCTGAGTGCCCACATAAGCTCCAAAGAATTTTTATCTAACAGAAGCTCCTCCCTTCTGGTTCCGGAACGTATAATATCAATGGCCGGGAAATAACGTCTTTCGGCAAGTTTTCGATCCAGGTGCAATTCCATATTTCCCGTTCCTTTAAATTCCTCGTATATTACGTCATCCATACGGCTACCAGTCTCTACCAACGTCGTGGCAAGCATGGTCAAACTTCCACCTTCATCAATCTTCCTGGCAGCACCAAAAAAGCGCTTTGGTTTATGAAAAGCTGCCGGGTCAATACCGCCGGAAAGTGTCCTTCCACTGGGGGGATTTACCAGATTATAAGCCCTGGTAAGTCTTGTAATACTGTCCAGGAGTATTACCACATCCAAACCATGTTCTACCAAACGCTGGGCTCTTTCCATCACCAGCTCAGCCAAGCGGACGTGGTTTTCTGGCTTTTCGTCAAAAGTAGAGCTCAAAACCTCCCCATTGACTGAACGGCGCATGTCAGTTACCTCTTCAGGCCTTTCGTCAATAAGAAGAACGATGAGGATAAGAGAGGGATAATTCTCGGTAAGGCTGTTGGCGATATTTTTTAGAAGAACGGTTTTACCTGCCTTGGGAGGAGAAACTATCAACCCTCTTTGCCCTCTTCCTATTGGAATTAACAGATCAATAATCCTGGTTGCCAAATCCTCAGGATCCTTTTCCAGAACAAGTTGTTCCTGGGGATGTATAGGGATAAGTTCAGCAAAATGAGGGCGGCTGGAGGCATTTTCAGGATCCTGATCATTAACTGCATCCACATGTAAAAGGGCAAAATAACGCTCATTTTCTTTGGGAGGCCTTACCTTTCCTGAAACCAGATCCCCGGTGCGTAACTCAAAACGTCTTATTTGGGATGCAGAAATGTAGATATCATCTTCATGGGGAAGGTAATTAACCCTGCGCAAGAAACCAAATCCATCCGGCATGATCTCTAAAACTCCCTGAGCGAAAGCAAGACCCTCTGATTCTGCTTTCTGCCTGAGCATAGCAAAGATCAGATCCTTCTTCTTTAATCCACTAACGCCTTTAATATCCGACTCTTTAGCCAGGCGTTGCACTTCTTCCATATTCATTGCTTCCAGTTCATTTAATTGCATACACACTTCTCTCTTTCTTAATAATTTATGGGAGTTAGAAAGGTAAAAAGGGAGAACTCTTTGATACAAAAAACCTATATTGTTACAAAAAACCTATATTGAAAAGAATCAATTAATGAAGTTTTCAAACGCGTCTTGGAGTAATAACTATGAGGAGGCGTTACAACCTGCATTCCCGCATTAGTGTAACGAGGGCAGATTAATGCCCATCTTCTCATAAAGCTCGATCTGTTGCTTGGTCATTTCACCCAAACGCCTTGCGCAGCCCGGCTGTTCGAAGCACTCGATCACTTCAAGCTCGTCGAGCAGGCCCTGCATCGTATACTTTTTAAAGAGATCATGATCCTGCATCTGCTTTTTAATATAGGACAGATATATCAGGGCCACAAATTCAACAAACAGTTTGCCATCAAGGCTCAGTTCGGAAGAAACCAGCGTCCGGCGCAGATTTAAGCGCTCTTTAAGGTTCCCGAAGGCCTTTTCCACTAAATCTTTATTGCGATAGATCTCAAGCGCTTCAATCGGATCTTTGATCTCGTTGCTGATCAGGGCGAAATAGCCATAGTTTTTCTTGGCTTCATCGATTGCTTCTTGTTTGGCTTTAACTTTGGTGCCCCTTACCGGTGTAGAATGGACCTCGAAATATTTGGCATACAGTTTCTCGTGTTCTTGTTTGCGGTTCCCGTCCAGGAGCTCTTGCTGTAATTTCATCAGCAAAAGGTTCTGTCGACGCTCATCTTCGGTTGCTTTTTCGCTGTTGTAATAAAGATGTAAATAAAGGCGGCGCTTGCCTTTGAGCTCGTCCTTTTTGTAGGGCCGTTTTTGGCTGTAATCCCAGGTTATGGTTTCCGATGTAGCATAAACTTCATACTGCTGGCTGTAATTTGTCCACGTTCGCAACTCTTCGCAGACTTTTTCCAGCGCAGCTTTTACATAGCTCAAGTTAACCCGGGTGGCAATTAAAAATTTGAGGTGGTTTTTAAATAAAGCGTTAATGTTCGCTTCACTATAGAAACCGCGATCCATCACAAGCTTGACTTTTTTGTCGGCTAAAAAATTCATGTCGGCAACTAGATTTTTCACTGTTTTGACATCAGGGATATTGCCGGGAAGCTTTCTGTAGTAAAAGGGCAGGTTGGTCTGCTCTCCGAAAAGCAGGGCTAAATTGATTTGAGCCAACGGATCATGCTCTTTATTATAGCCGCGCTTGACCTGTTTCAGGCAGTTGGAATAGCTCGATAGGGTGGTGATATCATAAGCCCAGTATTCATTTTCTGCCCGACGTTTACCCTGCAGGCGAAAAAACTGTTCCCTTTCTTCTGCTGTGATGGAGGCGAAAAGCTCACTGCTTTTTTGTGAAGAAATATTTTCACCGTAGGGGTGTTTATGTAGTGCTGACCATTTGGGAAAGCGGAGCAAGGGATTATTGTCTTCTAAAATCAGGTAGTAGGCAATGGAGCGAATCTTAAGGTGCCTGTCTGGGAAACAGTGCTTCAAGTCAGCAGCTATGCCAAGCTGTTCGCCTATTTGATCAAGCAGGTATGTGGCTCCGTAAAAGAATCTGGCTGACTCCGTGATGGCAACCGGACCGGGTTTCTTTTTTCCTTCACCGCCATCCGTTTTCCGTTTTCCGTTTTTGTTTGCGCGTCGGGATAATCTCTCCCGTTTCAGGATCAAGCTTTCCAATGCACTTTCGCTTGGCCCTGGACTGCTGCTTTTGTTTGTCCCAGTATGATACCGATTCGTAAGCATAGGTTGTTCCGGTTGTTTTATTGGTTTGGTAAACAATAGCCGACATGGCCCTGCCCCCTTTATCCTCGTTACATTATTATAACATGTAACGAGGATAAAGGGAAGCAAAATGTCTAATAAATCTCGTAAAATAAGGCATTCCTGCCTTTTTCATCGTTACACTTTACGGGAATGCAGGTTACAAGTCCTGGCTATAAAATGCGGCTTTTTATCCAATCTGTGGGTGGCTTGTACAAACCTAACCGTACCCGTCATACTTCGCATAACAACCGAATGAGTAGTTGCGCAATTTCCAGCATATCTTACCCCTTGGAGAAATTCACCATCCGTGATCCCCGTAGTAGTAAAAATGACATCGTCTCCTGCAATCAAGTCGTCCCTCTTTAACAGCTGCGCAGAATCTTTTAAACCCATCTCTACTACCCTGTCTTTCTCTTTTTGATCTTCTGGAAGAAGCCTTCCTTGCATCTCTCCGCCAAGACATTTCAAAGCCGCTGCAGCTAAAACTCCTTCAGGAGCACCACCGATACCAAGAAGAATATCAACACCGGTCCAATCAAAAGTAGTAGCGATAGCAGCAGAAACGTCCCCATCACTAATCAGTTTTACCCTTGCCCCCAAGCGACGCAATTCATCAATAATATGCTGGTGCCTGGGACGATCCAAAATTATGGCCACTATATCCTCAATTCTTTTTTCCAAGGCTTCCGCAGTCCTGGTTAAATTTTCCTCAATGGAAGCATCAAGATTAATACAGCCAGCAGCACGGGGACCCACTACTATTTTATCCATATATATATCTGGAGCATGCAGCATGCAATTGCGAGGAGCTACGGCCAATACCGAAAGGGCATTAGGGAGCCCCTTTGCTACAAGGTTTGTACCTTCAAGAGGATCTACTGCCACATCAACATGAGGAGGAACCCTGGCTCCCACTTTTTCCCCGATATACAACATAGGAGCTTCATCCATTTCACCTTCACCTATCACTACTACACCATCTACATAAACCGTATCAAACGCCCTGCGCATGGCTTCAACTGCTGCATCATCCGCCGCAATCTTATCTCCTCGCCCCATAAGCCTGCCCGTGGCCAAGGCTGCAGCCTCTGTAACCCTTACAAACTCCAGAGCCAGCTCGCGTTCCATATCAACAACTCCCTATTTAAAAATCATTCAATCTATAGATTATGCTTCAAGTTGAGGCAACTTTTATTTTCCGGTATCGGGAAAAGAGTTCATGGCTTCCAAGGCACTTGCCCAGTCAGCTTCAAATTTTTCTATTCCAAGATCGGTAAGAGGATGGCCGGCCATCTGTTTCAGCACGGAAAAAGGTACAGTAGCAATATGCGCTCCTGCAGCTGCCACCTGGTGTACGTGACGGGGATGACGAATACTGGCAGCGATTACCTCCGTTTTATCTATCTTCTGTCTTTCAAATATGGTAACAATATCTTCCACCAACCCGACCCCGTCCCAACCAATATCATCAATTCGCCCCAGAAAAGGGCTGACATAAGCAGCACCAGCATTGGCAGCCAACAGTGCCTGATTAAAAGAAAACACAAGAGTCACATTACAAGGCACCTTTGTATTCCCACTATTTAATGCATATACAGCCTTTAATCCTTCTATGCATACGGGAATTTTAATCACTATATTGGAAGCTATTTCTGCCAGACGCCTTGCCTCTACAACCATTTCCGGAGCAGTATTGCTAAGGACCTCTACACTAACCGGATGCCCCTCCACAAGGGTGCAGATCTTTTCAACTTGTTCTTCCAAAGCCACCTTTTCTTTGGCAAGCAAGGTGGGATTCGTGGTTACACCACTCAACACACCCAGGGAAGAAGCTTCTTCAATTTCAACTAGATTTGCAGTATCCAAAAAAAATTTCACTCCATCTCATCCTTTCAGGTAACTCAAAAATTGTTCCTATAAATTCTCCAAAAACTGTAGGATAGGGGGAATTAAAAAAACGATGGAAAGCAATAAAAAGAGAATAATAGCAGTAGACAGAACAATCAAGGGCATAAAATATACAAACGCTGCCCGCCTCCAAGCAAAATTATAAACTTGTTTTAGACCAGTGACTTTTAATAAGGTAGACCATAAAAATGCAGCTACGAAAAGATAAAGGGTTACACCCGCCAGGTCGAGGTGGCTCAGCAATCCCCCCAAGGCTACCAAAAGATAAGGTAGGTACGCATACCCCAAAACCGCACCAACTGCAAAAACATTCCCGCGACCACCAAACAGGATAGCTATGAAATGAAGAACCGCTACGGAAAAAAGAAAATAGAGGGGACCAAATACCAGGTGAAACAAAAGCACTGCAACAGGTAAAAACAAGAGAAAGCTGTCAAAAACGTGACGTGGAAGAAAATGCGATAACTCGGCAGGTACCTGTAAAATATCTTCCCCAACAGCGAGGTAAACAGTTATGGAGGAGAATAATGCCAGCAAGGTAACTGCAAGGTATATTCCAAGCCCCTGCCATATATTTTTTTGTTCAGCGACGCGTCCCAGACCTTTATAGTAACTGAAGATTACTCTATAAATACTTTCAAAAAACCCCATATTATTGCTTGCTCTCCCTTCTAACAGGAGAAAGGCTTAAGTAGATACGTCGCCGACAAAAACGCATCATTCCTTAGTTCTACCTT
>CAZMLU010000014.1:0-8726 GCA_964567295.1 uncultured Desulfovibrionaceae bacterium | reverse complement strand
CCTTAGTTCTACCTTTCGCTGATCATTCCTGCTTAATCCGTAATAAAAAAGTTAATTTTTTTCTTTTTGCTGCAGGGCTACACCAATAAAATCCCTAAAAAGTGGATGTGCCCTGTTGGGGCGCGATTTAAATTCAGGATGAAACTGCACAGCTACAAACCAGGGATGGTCCCTTAATTCAACTATCTCCACCAGGCGTCCATCAGGAGAAATGCCGCTAAAGTGCATCCCGTTCTCCTGAAGCTCATTTCTGAAATAATTGTTCACCTCAAAACGATGCCTGTGCCTTTCATAGATGATTTCTTCCCGGTAAGCATTAAATGCCTTGCTCTTGTTTTCCAGTTTGCACGGGTACAACCCTCGCCTCATGGTTCCGCCCTTTTGGGAAATATCTCTCTGTTCCGGCAGTAGATCAATAACCGGAAAAGCCGCATGAGTATCAAACTCTACGGAATGCGCTCTACTTAAGCCGCAAACGTGGCGAGCCATTTCTATAACTGCACAGTGCAAACCCAAGCAAAGCCCTAAAAAAGGTACTCCCCGCTCCCGGGCAAAACGCACGCTTTGTATTTTACCTTCAACTCCCCTTTCCCCAAACCCACCGGGCACCAGGATTCCATTCACTCCTTCAAAAAGTTCAGTCAACTCTTTTTCAGAAGAGCAATTTTCCACCTCTTCTGCATCTATCCAGCGAATATCAACGTTCACTTCATGGACTATCCCGGCGTGACAGAGGGCTTCTAAAATGCTAAGATAAGCATCCTTTAACGCCGTATACTTGCCTACCAGGGCTATGGTAACTATTCCTTCCAGGGAATTTATCTTGTCAACCATTTCTATCCAGTCAAGCAGTTCCGCGTCCCTTTTTTTCAGGCTTAATTTTTCCATGACAATGTCATCCAATCCTTCTTTCATAAGAAGTAGCGGCACCTGATATATATTCTTTACACTTCGGTTTTCGATAACTTCACGGGATTTAGTATCGCAAAAAAGGGCAATTTTCTCCCTTAAATCTTCCGAAAGAGGATGATCAGTGCGAGAAACAATAATATCGGGTTGGATACCAATACTGCGCAGTTCTTTAACGCTGTGCTGCGTAGGCTTTGTTTTGATCTCCCCTGTAGATTGCAAAAAAGGAACCAGGGTAACATGAATATAACAAACATTTTCTCGGCCCAGGTCGGTTTTCATCTGTCGTATGGCCTCTAAAAAGGGTAAACTTTCAATATCCCCCACTGTACCGCCGATCTCCGTAATAACCACTTCAACATAAGGATCTTTTCCTGCCCTCATAATACTTTCCTTGATCTCGTTAGTAATATGGGGAATTACCTGCACTGTTCCCCCAAGATAATCACCCCGGCGTTCCTTATTGATCACCGACCAGTAAATCATTCCTGTGGTAACATTATTATGCCTGGTTAAGTTAGAATCAATAAACCGTTCATAATGCCCAAGATCAAGATCTGTCTCCGCGCCGTCATCGGTTATAAAAACTTCCCCGTGCTGGTAAGGGCTCATAGTACCTGGGTCTACATTAATATAGGGGTCTAATTTCTGGATGCTCACACTAATCCCGCGGCTCTTTAAGAGACGACCCAGGGAGGCTGCAGTTATCCCTTTGCCTAGAGAAGATACTACACCGCCAGTGATAAATATATATTTTAAAGCCAAGTTCCCACTCTCCTTTCCCTTTCATTCCCTTTTCATTCCGCTATCACTTAGCTTTTCATACTCAAAGCCCATCTGTAACTGCTTAGTTATATAAACCTGGTATATACTACTCCCGAATTTATAAAAAAGTTAATAAGGCCTCACGCACAATTTTTGCTCCGAGCAAGGTAGTTATTTGCGAAAAATCATAAAAAGGGCAGATCTCTACAAGGTCAAAACCAACAACCTGCTTCTGATATGGTTCTAGAAGAGAAAATATCTCTAAAATTTCTGCTGCGGAAATGCCTCCAGGCTCCGGTGAAGAAACTCCAGGGGCAAAAGCGGGGTCAATCACGTCCATATCCAGAGTTATATAGATATAGCTGTCTTTCAGTGTCGGAAGAATAGACTTCAAGGATTCTTTAATATTATATGGGAAAAAACAACCTTCACGGGCGAAAGATAGTTCCTCCTCATCCGCGGAACGAACTCCAAATTGATATAGGAATACCCTTTGCATTTGCCGTAGCTGGTAAGCAGTACAGGCATGAGAAAACTCCACCCCTCCATAAGAAGAACGCAGATCGGCATGAGCATCAAAAAATAGCACGCTAACCTCTCCGTGATATTTTTGACATTCCTTTACAGCCGGCACAGTAACAGTATGCTCTCCTCCTAACAGGAAAGGCCTTTGACCGGCCTTTAACAAAGATGCAACCGCCTGAGATATAGTTTCCACAGAACCAAGTAAATTCCCTGGTGCAAGCAATAGGTCGCCTCCGTCAAAAAAAGATATGTCCCTAAGATCTTTTCCCCTCAGCATACTGTACTCTTCAAGGGCCCTTGACACTGCCCTGAGCTGTTCTGGAGCAAACCGGCTGCCCGTTCTAAAAGAACCAGTATCATCCAAAGGAACCCCTAGAAGAACAAAATCTCCTTTTTTTATTTCCTGGCGGGCGGCCATAAATAGACCCTTGTTCTCGACAGAGGGAAATCCCTTAAAATTCAAAAACTCAGCCCTCCTTTTCTGTATTTTTTGGGGTGTCTTTTACCAGTTCCTGCACAAAAAGGGGGAGAGAAAAGGAGCTAAAATGCATTTCTGGCGTATAATATTTTATCCCCTCTGGGAGATATTCTCCCCGAGGGGTAAGGGGGCTGTATTGCTTTGAACCCATAGTAAAACTCCAGAGGCCACTAGGATAGGTAGGCACAGGAGCAAGATAAAGATGACAGATAGGAAAAATTGCGTTTATGGAGTGAAAGACCCTGCTGATAAGGGATGCATTAACAAAAGGAGACTCTGTCTGTGCAACCACAAGACCGTCCTTCTTAAGCGCTTTAAAGATGTCCTGGTAAAAAGCTTTGTTAAAAAGACCTTCTGCCGGTCCCATGGGTTCAGTAGAATCGATTATTACCACATCATAATAACCCTCCTCCGCTGAGCTGATAAACTGCACTCCATCGGTAACCTTAATCTCCACCCTGGGATCATCCAAGGCAAGGCTGATCTCAGGCAAAAACCGTCTGGCAGTCTCAACTACGTCACCGTCAATTTCAGCCAGGGTTACTGAAGAAATATAAGGGTAGCGGCAAAGTTCCCGTACAACACCTCCATCTCCACCACCGATAACCAGGATATCTTGCGGTTGCGGATGGGTTCTCATAGGCACATGAGCGATCATCTCATGGTAAACAAACTCATCGGAAACAGTCGTCTGTACCATGCCGTCTAAAACAAGCATGCGGCCGTACTGTTCTGTATCAAGTATAGCTATTTCTTGAAATTCTGATTGGGCACAGAATAAGGTCTCCTTAACTTTTAAGTTTAGCCCCAAGTTAGAAGTTTGCTTTTCCGTAAACCACAATTCCATCTCCAAAATACTATCACCGACCTTTAACGAATATTTCTTTATCCGACTACCAAAGTGCTACAGCGGCTATAGCCGCACCGTTTTTTTTCACTCTATGTTCAACGCTTTTGAATTGAACATCCCTTAGCTCCAACTTGCGGTTGTGAAAAGCTTCTTTTATCATTTCTTCTACCTTTGTCCTGGACTCTTCCGCAGTACAGGTGCCGGCATGTTCCATAATTACGCCAAAGCTGTCCGGGGTAAAGCCCACTCCTACAGCAGCAGAGATAAGTTCTCCCTCTTTTTCGCTGCAGATAGCTCCATAAGCGGTAGGAACAAAGGCACCGGGTGGGAAATCAATATCCTCCTTCTCCTCCCTGCAAGCTGCAGGGAGAATACTGCTAAGTCTAACCAGGTTGATATTTCCTATTCCCGCCTTCAAAAGGGCAGAATCAAAAGCTGTCAGGGAATGACCTCCCTCAGCTGCAGCTGCAACAATAACAAACTTCTCCGGTTTCAATTTCACCTCGGCAACACCTTCTTTCTATGTCTGGGTTAAAAAGGGGTTATACTTACGTTCTTCCCCAACTGTAGTTGGAGGCCCATGCCCAGGAAAAACTCTTGTTTCATCAGCATAGGGAAGCATCCGTTTTTTTATGCTCTCAATAATCTGGCGATAGGAACCGCCCGGCATATCCGTTCTTCCAATGGAGCCAGCGAAAAGTGTATCACCAGGGAACAAAGTCCCGTTTATATCCAGGGTTACTCCCCCAGGAGTGTGGCCAGGAGTTTCCATGATTCGAATGTTCAGACTGCTATAGCGGAACACGTCCCCTTCTTTAAAAGTGTCATCAGGAGGTTTCACCTCTTTGTTACCCATCAAAAGTGCCATACCTGATTTGGGGCTGCGGTACAGAGGAAGATCAGCTTCATGTACAAATACCGGCACCTTAAAATAGCTTTTAACATCTTCGTTAGCCCCTACATGATCAATGTGACCATGTGTGTTAATAATACATTTAACCTTCAACCCCTTATCCTGGCACCTCTTAATAATCATATCACCTTCAGCTCCAGGATCTATGACAACAGCTTCTTTAGTATCGGGACAGGCAACGAGGTAGCAATTGGTGCCAAAAGGCCCGACTTCCAGTCTCTCCAAGATCAAATCCGCGCCCTTTTCTGTAAAAAGCAAAAAAGGACTTACCCTCCTTTCTCACCATGATTTCTTGCGATTATTATATCAGAATTGCAGCTGATACGCTATCTTTTCCAAAACTATAGCCCGGATTATCTGAGGCATGTCTTCGAGCAATAGAAAACTCAATATATTAATAAAGAAAAATGATTTCTCCGTTAAAAAAGTATGGTATAATTTAGTGGAAAAAATAGAGTCATAAATAGTAAAGAAAGGGGAGGTGACCTTCTTATAATGAAGCAAAATTTACTAGCAACCATTGGCGACACACCTTTGGTAAAAATTAAAAAGATAAATTCTAACCCGAAGGTGACTTTGGCTGTAAAACTGGAAGGCTACAACCCCGGGGGTAGCGTAAAAGACAGAATAGCTTATTACATGATCAATAGCGCTGAAAAAGCAGGAATACTAACCAAAGATAAAATTATCGTGGAGCCAACTAGCGGCAATACCGGCATCGGGCTGGCCCTTGTCGCTTCAGTTAAAGGATACCGACTGCTGGCAACAATGTCAGAATGGATGAGCGAGGAGCGCCGCAAAATGATTGAAGCCATGGGAGCAGAAATTCTGCTCACCCCTGGTGAAAAGGGAACCGACGGAGCAATTGAAAAAGCAAGGGAAATATCCTCTAAATTCCCTAACCGTTACTACATGCCAGACCAGTTCGCTAATCCCGCCAATAGCCTAGCCCACTACGAAACAACAGCCCCGGAACTTTGGGAGCAAACTAACGGCGAAATCACCCATTTTGTGGCCGGTATGGGAACAACGGGAACATTAATGGGATGTTCCAGGCGCTTAAAAGAGTATAACCCTGAGATCAAAGTGATCGGGGTTGAACCTAACAAATGTCATAAAATACAGGGTTTAAAAAACCTGGATGAAGCAATTATTCCTCAGATTTATAACCCGGAAATGTTGGATGACAAAATTAATATTTCCGATGAAGATGCCTTTGCCATGGCCAAGAAACTATCAAGGGAAGAAGGAATATTTGCAGGTATGAGCGCAGGGGCTTCCTGTTATGTCGCCGTTCAGTTGGCCCAGAACCTGGAAAAAGGCCTTATTGTGACCATTATCCCCGATAGAGGGGAGAAATATATGTCTACTCCATTATATTGTCTTGAGCCTTGTGAGCACAGAAGTGAACAATGCCTGCTGCAAGATTTTCTTGAACTGGAAACACTTCCAAGAAATCTGCCTTGAACAATAAGACTCTACAGAATTTTCAAGATAGCCCTCAGCGGTGATACGGTTCACTTTTGTTGATTTTAAAACAACGGTAAAGCTGTTCCATAATAATAAGCCGGGCAAGGCGGTGGGGAAAGGTCAACTCAGAAAGGGAGAGGAGTAGTTCTCCTTTCCTTTTTACTTCACCAGAAAGCCCCAGAGGACCACCAACTACAATGTCTATCTTGCTCTTTCCCCGTACAGGTAGCATTTCCAGGTAGAGCGCCAGTTCTGCCGAAGAAAAACTTTTCCCCTCCGGAGCAAGAACTATAGGGACGGAATCACTACGAAGATATCTCTGAATAGCAACCCCTTCTTCCTGTAAAACTTGTTTCTCCGCAGAAGATCCCTTGCCTTTTTCCTTTGCTTCAGGGATTTCCTTTATATCAATACTGGCATAGGGAGAAAGCCTCTTCAGGTAATGATCCACTCCTTTTTGATAAAAACTTTCTTTCAGTTTTCCGACCGCTACAATTCTAATATTTATTGAAAACACCTCACCTGGAATTTGCTAAAAATCTTTTTGCTGATTTGGAAACTGGTAAGGGGTGTTGCGAAGTTAGTTTACGGCGATAAGATCTCCTGCAGCGCGGGAAAAACACCACTTATATTCTTTTGCTTTGCGAGGAAGTCTGTTACCCTGTTCCGGCCTTTTCCCGCGACAAGTGCAGGAACAAGGTTCCCTGTATGCAATTTATTTTCCATATTCTCTAAGTTGCCGTGATCGCTTGTTACAAAAAGCATATCATTTTCTAAATCCAAGTTAGCAGCGACAGCCTCCAAAAAAGCATCCAGGGTCTTTACTGCTTTTTCCGCTTCACCAGGAACCCCTTTGTGCCCAGCGATATCCGTAATAAAGTGCTCATAAAAAGTCATGTGGTAATCCCGGGAAATGTTAACCAGCCTCTCGCCCGCCTGTTGTGGCGTAACAGCCTCTATCTCAAAACCTATTTGGGGCAAAATTCTGTTCGTGATATCCATATAAACCGCATTACCCTCTTGCAAATCTTTTAAACTGCGAAATGGCAAGCCACCGTAATAATTTACCAGAGTAGAACAGGAATAGCTTCCCTTAAATCCTTCTTTCAGATCCTTAAAAATAAACGGTCTAAAAGCATTAGCGAAGGTAGCTTTTAGTGAACATTCTCTCAGGCGCTTAAACATTCCTTTTTCTTTAAGCAGTGTTTTCAGTTCTTGATTGGGAAAACCATGCAGATGGTAACCCAACAGGGAAGGGGCATCCTCACCTGTAAAAAGGGTTGCTTGCCCGGTAGCACTCTGTGGTAGGCCCTCCACCCCCAGGGTGGCATCTAATCCTACAAGGGAAAAGGTGCGGTAGTCTTTATCAGCTGCACCAATGTAGAGAGGGCTTCCTCCCAGTATAGAATAAAAAAATGGCGTATCCACTGTGCAAAAAGGATTACTAATGCTATTACTACCCAACCCGATACCATCGATAAATATAAAAATTACAGTCATCTCGTTGCCCATCCCCTTTTACTAATGAAATATCGGGACAGGAAAAGGAATTCCCGTCCCGATATTTTTGCTACAAGCTACACTCCTAGTTAATATCTTCTGGCATCTCCTCTAAAGTTACAGACAATACGATTTCTTCGTTTTCCCGTAACAGGGTGACTTCTATGGTCTGACCGATACTACGCTCATAAATGGAATGCTGAAGCTCACCAGCTTCTCTGATATCTGTATCTTCGATTGCCAAAATCACATCCAGCGGCTCCATTCCAGCAGCTTCAGCAGGACTATTCGGAACGATTTCTGTTACCAGCACCCCTTCCTCAACCTCCAGTTCATATCGTTGTGCATCCATAGGGGAAACATTAGTAATATTTACTCCCATCCAAGGCCTGCTTACTCTTCCTTGCTCTATCAATTCGGAAGTAACCTCCCGCACCTTGTTGCTGGGAATTGCAAATCCCATTCCTTCCACTCCGGGCATTCCGATCTTGGCTGTGTTTATGCCTACAACTTTGCCATAAATATTGACCAGGGGCCCTCCGCTGTTACCTTCGTTTATAGCTGCATCGGTCTGAATAAAAGTAAACTTTTGTCCTTGAATAGTAATGGAGCGATTACTGGCACTAATTACCCCTTGGGTAACAGTTTGCTGAAAATCAAGTCCCAGCGGATTGCCAATCGCGATGGCCGGCTCCCCGGGTCGCAAATTGTCCGAATCGTCCAGTTCTACTGCAGGCAAACCATCTTCGCCAACATCAACTTTTAACACAGCCAGATCCGTAGGGGGATCCGCTCCAATAACCTCGGCAGGGTGCTCCTCGCCTGAACCCTTGGTAACAATAAGTTCTTCGGCACCTTCAATCACATGATAGTTGGTAACAATCAAACCGCTTGAATCAATAATGACTCCCGAGCCGGTTCCTCGCTCCTGCTCCTGGCTCCTACCCCAAAAGTCATGAACCATTCCGTAATTGCTTATTCCTACCACAGAAGGCGTTACCGCCTCTGCAGCTTCCACCACCGCCAGGTAATAATCCTGTGCTTCTTGTGGAACATCTACATTTGCACTTTCCTGGTTAGCAGTATTTTCTTCTATTGCTGAAGGCACCTGGGCATCATTCATATTATCTTGTGAAATTATGGTGTCTGCGAAAAAGAAGAAAAAAGCCGCTATCAGCAAGCTCCCCGCAGCGATGCCCAGCAAAATACCTTTCCAAAAAGATGGTTTTCTTTTCCGTTTCCCAAAACCATCATAGCGATATTCCATAGTTACACCCCACTTGATCAAGGTAGCCTTGAATGTTAATCATTACTTA
>CAZMLU010000013.1:0-35511 GCA_964567295.1 uncultured Desulfovibrionaceae bacterium | reverse complement strand
AACGTCGTGAGACAGTTCGGTCCCTATCTGTCGCGGGCGTAGGAGACTTGAGGAGGGCTGCCCCTAGTACGAGAGGACCGGGGTGGACAGACCTCTGGTGTATCAGTTGTTCCGCCAGGAGCATTGCTGAGTAGCTATGTCTGGAAAGGATAAGCGCTGAAGGCATCTAAGCGCGAAGCCTTCTCCAAGATAAGGTCTCCCATTCCATTAAAGGAAGTAAGATCCCAGGAAGATGACCTGGTTGATAGGCCGGAGGTGTAAGAATGGCAACATTTTCAGCCGACCGGTACTAATAGATCGAGGACTTAACCTAAAAAAATTATCCGCTGTACAGTTTTGAAAGAGCAAGGAAATATACAAGTTGCTCAGAATTTTCGGTGGGAATAGCGGAGGGGTTCACCCGTTCCCTTCTCGAACACGGAAGTTAAGCCCTCCTGCGCCGATGGTACTAGGGACGCGAGTCCCTGGGAGAGTAGGTCCCCGCCGAATTCCAAAAGAAAGGAGCTCTTATTAGTGAGAGCTCCTTTTTTATGCTCATTATTATTATAAGAAAATATAAACTTTATAATTATTTATATTTTGTATTTAATAGTTGACTTAAGAACTATAAAAGGGGATAATTAGATAAGGTGAAATTGATATATAGAGCTCAAATGAAGGGGAATATAAATAAACTACCGGGTCGATGACTGTTATCTAAGGCTTAATATATAAAAATAATTAAGTACTATAATATTGGAGGAGGTTATCTTATGTTTGGGAAAATTGGTTTACCAGAATTGGTTCTCATATTGGCTATTGCGTTAATTATTTTTGGACCGAGGAAATTACCCGAAATTGGCAAATCTATCGGTAAGGGACTTAGAGAGTTCCGCCAGGCCACTTCAGAGGCAAAGAAAAGTGTAAGTCTGGATGAAAGTTATGAAGAAGAACTTGAAGAGAAAAACCCAGAGAATAAAAAGAAAGAAAGCCCGATAGAAGAGATTGGAGAAGATGGTGGAGAAACAACTACCGATGATGCGTTTGCTGAAAATGAACAAGGTGAGGATGTACTGAAGGAAGAAGATGAGAAAAATTTATAAATGTTAAAAATGCCTTGGATGATATATTGTATCGAACATTAAAGGAGAAGGAGGATTATGGATGCCTTTCATTGGAAAAATCGGCTGGATGGAAGTGGCTTTGATTTTAGGGATTATCCTATTAATATTCGGACCCGGGAAACTGCCCGGTTTAAGTAGGGCAGTAGGAGAAACTGTCAGAAATTATAAGAATTCCTTGAGCGGTAAGGACGAAGACAAAAGCAACGAAGAAGAACAATAAATATAAAGTTAATTTATAAGCTCATGCCCCGCCTTTTATGAAAAGCGGGCAATTTGAGACCTTGCTCATTTGAATCATGAAGCTTTTCTATAGTATAGAATGAGAGGAAAGCGAGGTCAAACATGGCAGCCAGGAAACGCAAACAAATTGTAGATTTGTCTTTTTTTGATCATCTGGATGAGTTGAGAAAAAAACTTATTTACATAGCAATTGTAGTGATATTTGGAACTGCTGTAGCATTTGTTTTTATTCAGGATATTCTATATTTTATAACCTTACCAGCAAAAGATATGGATCTTATATATACTACACCTGCCGAGGCATTTATGTCTCAGATTAGACTTTCTTTTATCACCAGCATATTTGCAACTCTACCATTCACCTTATACCAGATACTGCTTTTTATTTTGCCTGCGCTGCGTGATACAGAAAAAAAAGCACTTATCCCGTTGGTAATATTTATGATCTTGTTATTTGCCGGGGGTGTGGGGTTTAGTTATTTTGTTGTATTTCCTTATGCACTGCATTTTTTCCTGGGTTTTGAAACAGAAGGTCTTTCTCCCCTTTTTACCATCAGCGCCTATATTTCTTTTGCAGTAACATTTATGCTAGCTTTTGGTTTAGTATTTCAAATTCCCCTGATTTCATGGTTTTTAGGGCGCTTAGGCCTGGTCTCCTCAGGGTTTTTAAGAAAAAATCGCAAATATGCAATCCTCATTATCGCAATAATGGCATCTCTTATTACTCCTCCTGATATTTTTTCTCAAATTCTGATGGTCGGGCCGTTAATATTACTTTATGAGTTAGGCGTTAATTTGGTTCGCTATACAGAAAGACAGAGGAAAAAAGCTGAAAGGGCGGAAGGTAACCGATGAAGGCAGATACTTGCGGTAGAAGGGAAGTTTACGGAAATTGTCTAAAACAAAGATACCTCTATCAGCTGTTATTCTGGCAGGCGGCGACAGTAAGCGTATGGGAGAGAGCAAAGCCTTTTTAAGGCTAAAAGGGAAGTCACTAATTGAATTGGTATTTAATAAACTTGACGATCTTTTTCAAGAGGTGATTATAGTAACGGACCGTTTTAAGGATTTTTATTACCTAAAAGGCGCTAAAATGACAGGGGATATTATAAGTGGTGAGGATAAAAATGCCTTGCGAGGGATTCATGCTGGTATCTTTGTTTCTTCTTATAATTCCAGTTTTGTAGTAGGATGTGATATGCCCTTTATTTCGACGCCTCTGATAAAGTATATGTCTAATTCTGCATCGGATTATGATGTGGTGACCCCAAGGGTACAAGGTCACTATCAACCGTTATTTACTTTCTATAACAAGAGTGCGCTGCAAATTATTACACCCTCTTTACAGGAACGAAAGTATAAGATTGTAGCCTTATACCCTTACTTTGAAAAGAAGGTTATCCCAGAAGAAACAGTGCGTTCTTATGATCCCTATTTGATGTCTTTCCATAATATTAACACCCGGGAGGCCTACCTGGAAGCTATAAAGTGGTTAGATTTGGAAGGAAATAATAATAAATAAAACAAATCTACAGGGTATTGGGGAGGGCTTTGTATGCCGAACAATTTGATTGATGCATACGGAAGAGAGGTTAATTATCTACGGTTGTCAGTTACCGAAAATTGCAATTTGAGCTGTTTTTACTGTCGCTCCAGCCCCGAAATATGTGGTGCGGAAGACGTAAAGGAGGAATTGCTAAGGGTTGAAGAAATATATGCTGTAGTAAAGGCTGCCGTAGAGCTGGGTATGAGCAAGGTGCGCCTGACTGGAGGAGAACCTTTGCTGCGGCCAGATATCCTGGATATAGTAAAATGGCTGGCCAGTCTTAAAGAGATTTCCGACCTATCTCTAACTACAAACGGAATGCTGTTAGATAAGCTCGCTTTCAAGCTTGCGGATGCAGGTCTTACCAGGGTCAATATTAGTTTGGATTCGTTGGAAGAGGCAAATTTTAAAAAGATAACGAATGGCGGAAAACTTTGCAGCACTTTAAATGGAATTCAAAAATCTTTGAAAGCGGGCCTTACTCCTGTAAAAATTAATATGGTTTTATTAAAAGGAATCAATGAACACGAAATAGCAAGTTTTATAAAACTGACTCAGAATCAGGAGCTTGATGTACGCTTCATTGAGTATATGCCTGTCTCAATACAGGACTCTTGGGGAGACCTGTTCCTCCCCCTGGATAAGGTAGTCGAGGAAGCTGCTAAAATAGCCCCCCTTATTCCTGTTGAAGGTGACCACGGAGGTGGTCCCGCCCGTTATTATCGTTTGCAAAATGCTGTGGGTAAAATAGGATTGATATCTCCACTGAGCAGGCATTTTTGCGATCGCTGTAATCGCCTGCGGGTAACCTCTGACGGAAGGCTGAAGCCTTGTCTGTTTTCGGAAGAGGAGATCGACCTGCGGCCTTTTCTCAATGATACAGAAAAATTAAAGAAGAAGTTTGCCGAGGCATTAATAGTTAAGCCTGATCCTGGAGGAGTTTCCTGCGATTCATACAATAGGATGAAACAGTTTAAAGGAAAACGTACTATGACACAGATTGGCGGCTGATTATTTTCAGCAGGAGGTGGATGATATGACCAATGATTATCAAGAAGAAGGAACGGTCGTAGCGGTTTGTCGAAGTGCAAGCAAAGGAGAAAGAAAGAAAGATATAGAAGAGGCGTTGCTAATTGAGGAGCACGGGATGGAAGATGATGCACATACAGGCGACTGGCATAGGCAGGTAAGCTTGTTGGCCCTTGAAAGCATTGCTAAAATTAGGGAAAAAGGCCTTGATGTTAATCCAGGTGATTTTGCCGAAAATATAACTACCACCGGTATTAATTTGATAGCACTTCCGATCGGAACAAGATTGCAGTTGGGAAAATATGTTATACTGGAAGTAACCCAATTGGGTAAGGAGTGCCATGAACGCTGTGCTATTTACTATCAAGCAGGTGACTGTGTCATGCCAAAAGAAGGTATTTTCGCAAGAGTGATAAAAGGCGGGATTATAAAAAATGGAGCTCCTGTTAAACTAATTTCTTCTTAAAGAGGGGGGAATTAAGATGGCTGGACATTCCAAGTGGGCCAATATAAAGCATCGTAAAGCAAGGGCCGATGCACATAAGGGAAAAGTATTTACTAAACTGGCCAAAGAATTGATGGTTGCAGCCAGGGAAGGTGGCGGAGATATTAACGACAATTCACGCCTACGTCTGGCTTTTCAAAGGGCACGGGAAGCCAATATACCCCAGAACAATATTGATCGTGCTATCCAGAAAGGTCTTGGTGAAATAGATGGAGTTAACTATGAGCAAGTAAATTATGAAGGTTATGCTCTCGGCGGAGTGGCAGTATTGTTGGATATCTTGACAGATAATCGCAATAGAACTGCAGGGGAGATTCGTAATATCTTTGCAAAGCAAGGAGGAAATATGGGAGAATCAGGATGTGTCTCCTGGATGTTTGATCGTAAAGGTTGTCTGGTAATAGAGAAAGGTGAAAACTTGCCTGCGGAGGATGAACTTTTGCTCTTAGCACTGGAAGGAGGAGCAGAGGATTTTAAAAATGAAGATGGAAGTTTCATAATTACAACGGCTCCTGAAGAGTTTGAGCAAGTTAAAAGAATATTGAAAGAGAAGGGAGTTCTTCTCAGCAGCGCAGAGGTTACCATGATTCCCCAAAGTAATGTTCACATCGATGATCCTCAGGAGGCAGAAAAGGTGCTTTTGTTAATGGAATCCCTTGAAGATCATGATGACGTTCAAAATGTTTATGCTAACTATGATATTCCTGAAGAAATTATGCAATCCAGCCTGGGAGCTCAAGGTTAAGCTATTACCTATTTTAAATAATGCTGCTCTGTAAAGTTTAACTTTTGATAAAAAACTGTTTGAAGTCCTTCGATAAGGAGAATTATTTGATGAGAGTTCTGGGGATAGATCCAGGTCTGGCTACGACAGGATACGGAGTGGTAGAGAATAATAATCAGGGCTTCCAGGGAGTGGACTATGGCATTATCAGCACTCCTTCAAATCAGGAGCTTTCCGGGAGAATATTTTCAATATATCAAAATGTAGTTCTCTTAATAGACAGGTTTTCACCAGAGGCTGTGGCCGTTGAAAAGCTGTTTTTTTGCAAAAATATAAGTACTGCCTTGCAGGTGGGAGAGGCCAGGGGAGCTATTATTACAGCTGTGGCTGAAAAACAACTTCCAGTTTTTGAATATACTCCTTTGCAAGTTAAACAAGCTGTGGTAGGCTATGGGCGTGCGGAAAAAAGACAGGTCCAGCATATGGTAACCATCATACTGAGCCTTTCCCAAGTTCCATCGCCTGATGATGCTGCTGACGCGCTGGCAATAGCCTTATGCCAACTTCAGTCGCACAGATGGCAGCAGTTGATAGAAGAGCAAGAATGATTAAACAAGTACTCATTAGAGGTAGGAAGGTGTCTCATATAGATGATTAGCTATTTGCAAGGAAAGTTACTAGAATCTCATCCCCAGTATATCGTAGTCGATGTAATGGGGCTTGGGATTCAAGTTTTGATCCCTCCTTCTTTTTATTTCGAGCTACCTGTTCAAGGTGAAGATATAGTTCTGAATACATATTTGCAATTAAAAGATGAAGAACCTGTCCTTTACGGCTTTAGAACTCTAGAAGAAAGAGAGTTATTTTTGATGCTCATCAGTGTAAGTGGAGTAGGCCCCAAGGTTGGACTTGCACTGTTAGGGCATCTTTCTTGTTCACAGTTGATTAGAGCTATTGTGGAAGAAGATGTTAATGCGTTAATTTGTGTGCCTGGTATCGGAGGGAAGACAGCAAAGCGTCTGGTGTATGAATTAAATGAGAAAATGGAGGGTCATGCAGAAAAAATGCACGGTTTTATAAGTGCTCCTGAAATAGATGTTGATAGTTGGACGGATGTCCAACAGGCCCTGCTGGGACTTGGTTATTCATCTCAGGACGTGGCAAGGGTAAAGAATTCCCTCGGAGAAAAGAAAAATATGGGAGTGGAAGCTCTTTTTAGGGAGGCTTTAAATTTCCTGGCAGGAAGGCGTCTCTAGGGTTCAAACTGGGGGGAAAAGAGATGGAAGAAGAAAGAATTGTCTCTTCCCGTCTTAGAGGGGAAGATGTGCATTATGAAAACGGATTGCGTCCTCAGCAGTTAGGGGATTTTATAGGGCAGGACTCTTTGAAAGAGAAGTTACAAATCTACATCCAGGCAGCTAGACAGAGGAGAGAGCCCCTGGATCACCTCCTTCTTCATGGTCCTCCGGGTCTCGGCAAAACCACTCTGGCCTTTATTGTTTCCAAGGAAATGGGAGGCAACATCAAGGTTACTTCCGGTCCTGCTATAGAAAAATCAGGCGATTTGGCAGCCTTATTAACGAATTTATCTCAGGGCGATATACTTTTTATTGATGAGATTCATCGCCTGCAACGCACCGTAGAGGAAATTCTATATCCTGCTATGGAGGATTTTGCCCTGGATATTATTGTGGGTAAAGGTCCTTCTGCCCGCTCCCTAAGACTGGACCTTGTTCCTTTCACACTTGTGGGAGCCACCACCCGCGCTGGCTTGATTTCTTCTCCTTTGCGTGACCGTTTTGGGATAGTGGAAAGAATAGAATTCTACACCCCACAGGCTCTTTGCAACATCATTGAGCGTTCCGCGGCAGTGGTTGGGATAGAGATTGATGATGTAGGAGCTGAGTTGATTGCCCTGGCTTCAAGGGGTACTCCCCGTATTGCTAACCGTCTCCTAAGAAGAGTAAGAGATTATGCTCAGATCAGGGCTCAAGGAGCTATAACAGAAAAGGTTGCTGCGGATGCTTTAGAGATCTTAGAGGTTGATAAAATTGGCCTTGATCGCACTGATTATCTTTACCTGGAAACCATTATCCATAAGTTTGGTGGGGGACCGGTCGGTCTTGAGACCATTGCCGCTTCTGTTAATGAAGAAGCAGGAACTATTGAAGAGATTTATGAACCATATTTGATGAAGATAGGTTTTCTAAAACGTACTCCCAGAGGTAGGATGGTAACCGAGATGGTTTACAAGCACCTGGATCTTTCGCAAGGAAGCTTTGGTCAGCAAAGCCTTTAAGCTGTGATAGAAAGCTTAAGAAGGGGGCATTTTAAAAGTGGCAGAGAAAATGCTTTTGCACATTTGTTGTGCACCTTGTAGCATTTATTCATGGCGATATTTTCAACAAAAAGGTTTTGAAATAAAAGGTTTATTTTTTAATCCTAACATTCAGCCCTTTAAAGAGTTTGCGAAGAGAAAAAAAACACTACAATCTCTGGCAGAAGCAGAGCAGAGAGACGTCATCTATGAAGACGATTACCCCCTGGAAGAATTTCTTTCAAGAGTAATGAAAAGCAGCGAAGAACGCTGCGCTATCTGCTACCGTTGGCGCCTAGGAAAAACAGCTGCCCTTGCTAGAGAAAATGGCATATCTTTTTTTTCCACTACTCTACTATTAAGCCCTTATCAGAAACATGATCTGCTTAGGGAAATGGGAGATAAGGTGGCCGGCAAGTTTGGACTGAAGTTTGTTTACGCAGATTTGCGAGGAGGCTTTAAAGAAAGTATAGATACGGCTAAAAATATGGGACTATATCGGCAGGGTTACTGCGGTTGTATTTTTAGCGAGAAAGAGCGCTATTATCCTTCTTGAGAGGTGATTTGTTTGTTGGGAGCGGCGAATATTGGCAGAGTGCTGCTTACCATCGGTATTGTGATTGCCGTAGCTGGCCTTATACTTATTGTTCTTGATAGATTCGGCATGGGGCGTTTACCCGGCGATATATTGATTAAAAGAGAAAATCTCACCATCTTTTTTCCTATTACAACCATGATAATAATCAGCATAATTTTAACAACTCTTATTAATCTAATGCGGAGGTGAAAGGCAGGGGGGGGTAATAGTAACTTTTTTGGCCATGAAACGTTAAAACGAATAGTTTTAGTGCCATTGGTGTCCTATTTTGCTACAAGACGTTTATAGAAAGGCCGTATAACTAAACGGTCACAAATAAAAGCGGGGTGTTTCAAGTTGAAGCCACCTTTAAATTATTACAGGACCGGTTTCTTTATTTTATTAATCATAACGTTTATGATCCTGGGTTTTGCAGGGAATTACAAGGGTGATATTGTAGCTGGTGCCACTGAACCAGACCCGAAAATGGACAATGAACTTAGGATAGGTATCTCTATGAAGAATAGTTATACAGATCTCAGCTTTGAAGAAGATTATCATCTAACCGACCGAAATAGTGAAGTTATCCAGGATATTTCGCCTGGTCGTTACAGGTTTTACAAGGATAATGGTGGAATAAAAGTAGTTGATCGGCAGGGGTCTGCAAAAGGAGTTTTTGAAGCTCCCTTGTTCTTGGAGCCTGTTGCAAGTCCTGCTTATGAATATTCTTTTCTGATTCATAATGCTTCTAAGGGAAGTGAATACCGCGGTTTGCTTGAGATAACCGGAGATAAGGGAAGTATAATTGCGGCAAATGTACTTGATATAGAATATTATCTCAAAGGAGTAGTGCCCTGTGAAATGCCCACTTCTTGGGGTAATTATGGGGGCATGGAAGCTTTGAAAGCACAGGCGGTAGCTGCCAGAACCTATGCTATTTTTAACAAGAATGAAAGGGACCAGGATTATTACAACGTATGCGATACTGAATATACCCAGGTATACGGTGGAAAAGAGGCAGAGACAGATAATACTGACATTGCTGTAGAAGAAACAAAAGGAGAATTATTACAGTATAATGGTTCGCTTATTCAGCCCTATTATTATGCAACAAGCGGTGGATATACCGAACGTTCAGAAAATGTATGGAGCACTTCTTTACCTTATTTAAAAAGTGTTCATGATCCCTATGATGATCCGGATAATCCGCAGGGCATCTCCAACATGGTGGTCCACCCACATGCCCGTTGGAAAGCAACTATTCCTGCCAGTTCCATTGCTGAACTTATGCAGCAGAATCATCGCTCTATTTCGGGTGATGTGGAACAGGTGATTGTTGCTTCGAATTTTTCCAGCGGAAGAGTTGAAGAGCTTCGTATAGTAGAAAACGGAGGCGCCGTTTCCTTTTTTAAAGAGGAGGCACGCTATGCACTGGGGCTTAGAAGCCAGCATTTTACAGTAGAAGAAGATTTAAAGGAAGACGTTTGGGTTGCTTCCAGTATTACCGGAAGCCAGCAAAAGAAAAGCCTTTCTGAGCTGGAGGGGAAGTGGATAGCAGCTGGAACAGGGAAAAAGGAGATGCTTACAAGTAACAACTTAAAAGTCTTAGGCCGGGACGGTAGCATAAGTCAAGTCCTCCGAAAGGCTTTTGTTTTTAAGGGAAAGGGATGGGGGCACGGCGTAGGAATGAGCCAGAACGGTGCTTACAACCGTTCCAGGGATGGACACTGTTATCAGGAGATTCTCTCCTTTTATTACCCCGGAACTTCCTTAACTAAAAACCGGTAAAAGATATTAGAATGGAAGATTAATAAATTTATGCGAACAGATGATTTTTCTTATGAATTACCACAAGAATTAATTGCCCAGAACCCCCTTGATAACAGGGATAGTTCCAGGATGTTGGTATTGAAACTTTCCAGCGGCGAGATAGAACATAGCTTTTTTAAGCTTCTTCCGTTATTTTTGGAAAAAGAAGATTTGCTTGTTTTAAACAACACTAAAGTTCTACCCGCAAGATTGCTTGGAAAGAAGAAGAATACCGGCGGAAAAGTAGAGTTTCTGCTGCTTCATCCTTTAAAAGAGGAAAACAGTTGGGAAGTTCTTTGTTCTCCGGGTAAAAACGCACGCCCGGGAAACATCATAATCTTTGGCAACGGAGAGTTGACCGCAGTTGTACTCGATATACTAAGTTCTGGTTCCAGGAAAGTCCGTTTTTCCTCTTCTGTTCCTCTGGAAGAAGCCCTGAATAACCTTGGCCAAATTCCGCTCCCCCCTTACATTAAAAAAAAATTAGATAACGTTGAAAGATACCAGACCGTTTACGCACAATCAAAAGGCTCTGCAGCAGCTCATACTGCAGGCCTTCATTTTACACCTTCTTTATTTGAAAAACTTCAAGAAAAAGGTGTGGATTGGACCTATCTTACATTACATATAGGAGTTGATACTTTCCGACCTGTTAAAACTGAGTATGTGCATGAACATCCCATGCACAGTGAATATTTCGAACTTCCCCGGGTAACAGCCGAAAAGATCAACAATGCCAAGGAGAAAGGGAAAAAAATAATAGCCGTAGGCACTACCAGTTGCCGTGTACTGGAGACAATGGGGGATGATAATGGAAGAGTTGAAGCCGGTAGGGGAGAGACCGATATTTTCATTTATCCAGGGTATCGTTTCAAAATGGTAGACGCTCTAATAACAAACTTTCACCTTCCACGTTCTACACTTTTAATGCTAGTATCTGCTTTTGCGGGTAAAGACATGATTTTAGAGGCCTACCGCGAAGCTATTCAACGACGTTATAGGTTTTTTAGTTTTGGCGATGCAATGCTTATCATATAGAGCCGGCAGTTTAAACTATGATGCGCTTTTTTTTGGGCATATCTACTTACATGCAAACCTGATTGTATTTGACATCACTGATTGGATAAGTTAAATTATAAAAGTAACGGTGAAAAGATGGCAATATCCTGGGAAGTAAAAAAACGTTATAATAATGCTCGTCTAGGCCGGCTGCAAACACGACGGGGTGTTATCGAAACCCCTGCTTTTATGCCGGTTGGCACTCAAGCAACTGTAAAAGGAATGACCCCTGAAGAGCTTGAGGGGATGGGAGTTCAAATCATACTCAGTAACACCTATCACCTTTACCTGAGGCCAGGAACGGAAGTTCTGGAGAGGGCAGGAGGTCTGCACAATTTCATGCACTGGGGCTATCCTATTTTAACTGATAGTGGTGGTTTCCAGGTTTTTAGCCTTAGCTCTCTGAACGTAGTTAAAGAAGAAGGCGTTACTTTCCGTTCACATATTGACGGTTCAACGCATTATTTTTCTCCTGAGAAAGCTATAGAAGTGCAGAACTGCCTTGGGTCAGATATTATTATGCCGCTGGACCATGTCATTAGTTCTACTACTGATGTGGATGTGGCCAGGCGTGCTATGGAAAGAAGTGTCCGCTGGGCTGAGAGGAGCAAAATTTTTCATCGGCGGACAATGGAGCAGGCACTTTTTGCAATAATTCAAGGCGGGACTTATGAAAACCTGAGGAAGGAGTGTTGTTGTAAATTAGTAGAAATGGATTTTCCGGGATATGCCATAGGTGGACTAAGTGTGGGTGAATCTAAAGAGGAGATGTACCGAGTGCTTAATACAACGGTACCTCAACTGCCAGAAGATAAACCCCGCTACCTTATGGGTGTAGGTTCTCCAGATGCACTTCTGGAAGGTGTATGCAGGGGGATTGACCTTTTCGACTCAGTTTTGCCAACGCGAATCGCCAGGAACGGGCGGGTGATGGTTTCAGAAGGATATCTGTCCTTACGGAATGCAAAATATGCAACGGACGACAGGCCAATTGATGAGAACTGCAATTGCTATAGTTGTCAGCATTACAGCAGAGCTTATATTCGACACCTGCTGAAGGCAAATGAAATACTGGCATTGCGGCTCACAACCTATCACAACCTTTTCTTTTTAACAAATTTTATGAGGCAGATAAGAAAGGCATTGGAAACTGGAACTTTTAAACATTTTTATAGCGAGTTTTGGTCTAGTTTTGGTAGAGGTCATGAAAATAATTTAAAGGAGAGTGAGTAGAGGAAAATGGAAGCAATTGCTGGTTTTTTACCCATTATACTTTTGTTCGTTATTTTTTATTTCTTGTTAATCAGGCCACAACAGCAGCAGCAGAAAAAGCGGAAAGAGATGCTTTCCAAATTACAAAAAGGAGAACGTGTGGTTACTATCGGTGGCATTTATGGAATGTTAAAGGAGGTAAGAGAGGACACGGTGGTAGTCCGCATTGCTGATAACGTGAATGTTAAAATGGCCAGAAGCGGTATAGATCGATTTATAACTGACGAAGAATAGCACGTGTTAATAACGATTTTGGCAAAAGAGGCAGGAGGCCGCTGTTAATAAAGAAGGCCCCTGCTTTTTTATTATTCTCAGCACGAAAAATGAGTGATGTATTCTATCTTCTTGACTCTAGCCGAAAAAAAGGTATAGAATAGAAAAGGAATAAATTTATAACGCAGGCATAAGTTAAGTGCATGTTTCAAATTATAGTATGCGAGGAGGTTCTTCTATGAAGCATATTTGGACTATACGTAAAGGTAACTTGCAACTGTTACAAGATAGAGGGTGTAACCAGTGTAGTACTTCTTGTCAGTCAGCTTGCAAAACTTCTTGTACTGTAAGTAATTTAGATTGCAAGCAGGCTAGTGAAAAAGTGGATGCTTAAAATAAGGATTCAATATTTGCATAAAAATCAAGCACCATAAGAAACCCCGGTATTTGGCTATATTTGATTTAGAATAATGAGGGTGGTGTTTTAACAGGTTTGAAAAATGAAGATGTGCATATGTTTGAGTATAACGGAACAAAGCTGATTTATGATGTAAATAGCGGGTCGCTTCACCGTGTGGACGAGATAGGTTGGAAGATCATTGAGCTTTTAAGAGATGGAAAAAATAACGGAGAAATTATTTCTTTCCTTGGCAAACAATATCCACTGCTTGATATAGAGGAAGCACTTGGCCAAGCAGAGGAACTGTGTAGGGAAAAACTTTTGTTTGCTCCACCACCCCCATTGCATCCTTTAAAAAACAGAGAGGTAAGGGCTCTCTGTCTTTTTGTATCCCACGGCTGCAACCTGCGCTGCAAATACTGTTTCACCAGTAAGGAATACGCCACAGGGAGCACAGAAACAGAGAGGATGAATGAAGAAGTAGGAAAGAAGGCAGTTGACTTTCTCCTGACTTCGGGCGAAGGCCCTTTCCGGGAGATAGATTTTTTCGGGGGTGAACCACTTTTAAATTTTGCCCTGGTAGAGCAGGTTGCTTCCTATGCGCGGGAAAATGAATCCCGCTGGGGGAAAAAGTTTAACTTTACCCTGACTACCAACGCCATGCTCCTCGAAGAAAAAATAGCTGATTTTTTAAACAGGGAAGAAATTAGTGTAATATTAAGCCTTGATGGACGTCCGGAAATTAATGACACTGTACGAAAAACTACAGATGGCAAAGGTTCTTATGAGACAGTGGTAAAAAATATTCATGCTCTTTTAGATAGACCCCAGCCGCCGAATCACTATATACGTGGCACATTCACTCAAAATAACCTGGAGTTTGTTAAAGATGTAAAACATCTTCTAGCACAGGGTTTTCACAATCTTTCTTTAGAGCCTGCTGTGCTTGATAAAAATGACGAGTTATCCCTTAAGGAAGAAAACCTTTACCTGCTGGAAGAGCAATACGACCAACTGGTGGAACTCTACTTACAGCGCCGCGAAGAGGGTCGGCCTTTTTCATTTTACCATTTTGAGTTGGACCTGGAAAAAGGCCCTTGCATATATAAACGTCTAAGAGGGTGCGGGGCGGGTATTGATTATATGGCAGTATCTGCCGATGGTAGTCTTTACCCTTGTCACCAATTTGTAGGAGAAAACCCTTTCTACATGGGTAACGTGCTTTCAGAACAACCGCTGCAGGCCAATGGGCCGGGAGAAAAACTGACCCGGGCAGCGGATGAGAGAGATGAATGCTGCTCCTGCTGGGCTCGCTATTTGTGCGGAAGAGGTTGCGCTGCGGCTTCATATTACCTGGGTGGAGGCTTGGATAAGACTTACTTTTTAGGCTGTGCTCTACAAAAAATCAGGTTGGAAAGAGCTCTTTATCTACAGTCAGTCTAAAACATCTAATGCTTAACGGGAGGTTTTTTCTTGGACATTTTTCAATATACCCGGGAAGAACGGCTAATAAAAGATAGTCCGCTGGCAAGGCGCATGTCACCTCGTTCCCTGGACGAGTTTGTGGGTCAAAAACATCTTCTGGAAAAAGGCAAACCCCTTCGAAAAGCTATAGAAGGGGACCTTATACCTTCTATGCTTTTTTATGGTCCTCCCGGAACAGGTAAAACAGCACTGGCGAGAATAATCGCTTCTGTCACAAGTTCCCGTTTTAATCGTTTGAATGCTGTCACTGCAAGTGTAAAAGATGTGCGGTCTGTTATTGAAAGTGCCAAACAGGACAGGGCTGTCAGTGATAAGAAAGCCATTCTGTTTATGGACGAAATCCATCGCTTTAATAAAGCCCAGCAGGATGCCCTGCTACCAGCAGTGGAAGAAGGTTTAGTCAATCTTATCGGGGCAACCACGGAAAACCCTTATATTTCCATTATATCTCCGCTTTTATCCCGCTCAATGCTCTTTACTTTTGAGGGATTGGAAAAAGAAGACATGAAAGAGATTTTAATAAGGGCTGTGGAAGATAAGGAAAGGGGACTGGGTAAGTACGGTTTAAAGATTCAGGAAGAAGCCTTTGAGTACCTGATCCAGATGGCGGAGGGGGATGCCCGAATTGCTTTAAACGCACTGGAGATGGCTGCTGTAAACCTGGACTTCCTTGCAGAAGGAGAATCAGAAAATATATTAAATACCAGGATGCTGCAGGACGTGCTTTTGCGAAAAAATATAAGATATGACCGTGCAGGTGACTATCACTATGAAATAATCTCCGCTTTTATTAAATCCATCCGTGGTTCTGACCCGGATGCTGCCCTTTATTGGCTGGCAAGAATGCTTGAGGCCGGAGAAGACCCTTTATTTATTGCCAGAAGGCTTATTATCAGCGCCAGCGAAGATATCGGTAACGCGGACCCCAATGCCCTTACCCTGGCGGTTTCTGCTTTACAGGCCGTCCAACATATTGGGCTCCCGGAAGGACGTATTCCTCTGGCCCAGGCAACTGTTTATCTGGCGTCTGCACCCAAAAGCAATGCCTCTTACATGGCATTAAATAAAGTATTGGAAGTGCAAAAAAAGGCGCCTGAAAAAAAGGTACCCCCTCACCTCAGAGATACTAGCTACAAAGGGGCTGTCCAGATGGGCCACGGCTTAGGATATCTTTATCCACACGATTATGAGGGGCATTTTGTGCCTCAAAACTACCTTCCGGAGGGCATGGAAAATGCAGTTTTCTATGATCCCGGCGACCAGGGGAACGAGGCGGAGATAAGAAAAAGGCTTAAGATATGGAGGGCATTACTAGGCAAGGAGTGGGAATAATAGAGATAGAGTATACTTATTATACCATTGCCGAACCCGTACGAACTAAACTTCTTGTAGGAGCTTGCCGTTTTTATGCTTCTCTTGCCCCCTGCGCAAGAGAAGAGGAGGCACGTGCATTTATTGAAGGAGTAAAAAACGAGTTCGTCGGTGCGACGCACCATGCAACTGTTATCCGCCTGGGTATGGGAGACGGAATACTGGTTCGTTCTGATGATGACGGGGAACCTGCAGGGACCGCCGGAGCTCCCATGTTATCAGTTCTGGAAAAATTTCAACTAACTAATATCGCCCTGGTTGGTACACGCTTTTTTGGGGGAGTCAAGTTAGGTGTCGGAGGCTTAGTGAGGGCTTACCGTTCCTGTGCCGAAGTTGGGGTGAATGCTGCGGAAATCTGCTCCAGGGAACTACAGGAAAAAGGATTTATTAATATCCCCTATGATTACCTGGGAGCAGCTATCAGGGAGGTGGAGGCAGGGGAAGGTAAAATACTGCATTTCCATTACGCCCAAAAAGTTGGAATAGATATTCTTGTACCCTCGCGTAAGTTGGAAACCCTACAAAAGCGTATAGCTGCTGTTACAAAAGGTGAGGCGGAAGTAGTGGTAGGAAAGTCTGAATGTTTATAGAGCCAACCATGTAGGAGAGGAAGGAGAAAACTTTGTGCTGCTGACAAGACCTGATATACAAAAAGGAGACACTGTAATGGTGGCTATGAGCGGAGGCGTAGACAGTTCTGTGGCAGCTTTATGTTTACAAGAAGCAGGGCTGAAACCGGTAGGAGTTACACTGCGTTTGTGGGTCGATCCCCTCTCTGAAGAGAGAGCCTCCGATGAAGCCAAGGGATGCTGTTCTTTGGAAGCGGTTACAGATGCTGGAAAGGTTGCGGCAAAGCTTGGTATTCCGCACTATGTTTTTAATATGAAAGAGGAGTTTTATAACAGTGTAGTCCAAAATTTTATTTCCGAGTATCTCTCCGGCAGGACCCCCAACCCCTGTATCGAATGTAACAGGGTATTAAAATTTTCGCTCCTTTTGGATAAGGCCAAAAGTCTGGGATTTAAATACCTTGCATCGGGACATTATGCTCGCCTTGTTTACGATAAAGAAGGGCAACTTTTCAGGCTTTTTAAGGGAAGGGATAGCGAGAAAGATCAGAGCTATATGCTTTACGTATTGGGTCAAGAGCATCTTTCCTCTCTAATTTTCCCTTTGGGAGAGAAGACGAAAAATGAAGTAAGGGAGATAGCAGATAACTATGGACTTTCTGTGGCCAGAAAAGCCGAAAGCCAGGAGATATGTTTTATTCCCGACAACGATTACCGTGGATTTTTGGAAAGAGAGCATCCGGGAGCTTATACAGAAGGTAAAATTGTTTCTACAGATGGAAAAATAATTGGAAAGCACAGGGGCGTTGCTTTTTATACTGTCGGTCAACGTAAGGGCCTTGGTCTTACAGCTCCACGTCCTTTATATGTAGTGAAAATTGATCCCAGTCGCAACCAGTTGGTTGTGGGTGAGGAGGAAGAAGTGCATAGTAAGGGCTTGCTGGTGGAGAAAGTCAATTTTGTTTCAGAAAAGCCTCCAGAAGGGGAAACTGAGATAGAGGTAAAGATTCGCTACCGTTCTCCAGCTGTTGCTGCAACTCTTTTTATATCTTCCACAGGGGAAGTAAAGGTGCATTTTAAGGAAGAGCAGAAAGCAGTGACTCCGGGGCAATCTGCTGTTTTCTATAAAGAAGGAGAGGTAGTGGGAGGGGGGGTTATCTCGCGGGCGTTTTGACTATGCTTATTTGCCTGATACCCAATATATTTCCTTATAATTGACATGCCACGGTATAGTCGCTATAATTGTCTTGACAAATACCACCGGAGGCAAAACAATGAAAAGCAGCGAAATCCGCAGGGTATTCTTGGATTTTTTTCGCGAAAAAGATCACCTGGTGCTTCCCAGTTTTCCCCTAGTTCCTCAAAATGATCCGACTCTATTGCTTGTCGGCGCGGGAATGGCCCCTCTCAAGCCATATTTCACCGGCGAAAAGACACCTCCCCATGCCAGGGTAGCCACTTGTCAGAAGTGTGTGCGCACACCGGATATAGAAAAGGTGGGTATAACTGCACGGCATGCTACTTTTTTTGAGATGCTGGGTAATTTTTCTTTCGGGGATTATTTTAAAGAAGACGCCATTCCATGGTCATGGGAACTTATGACCAAAGCTTATGGATTGCCCCCGGAGCGTCTCTATGTGAGTATTTACCTGGAAGATGAAGAGGCTTTTTCCATTTGGAAAGATAAAGTCGGCGTTCCTGTAGAGAAGATATATCGTTTAGGGAAAGAGGATAATTTCTGGGAGATTGGGACGGGGCCTTGTGGTCCCTGTTCTGAAATATATTACGATCTAGGTCCCCAGTACGGGTGCGGGAAGGCTGACTGCCAGGTTGGTTGTGATTGTGACCGCTATCTGGAGGTATGGAACCTGGTTTTTACACAGTTCGAAAAAGATGCAGAAGGAAATTATACCCCCCTGGAGCAAAAAAACATTGATACCGGAGCTGGATTGGAAAGGTTAGCTATTGTAATGCAAGGGGTTTCTTCTTTCTTTGAAATTGATATAGTAAGACCCCTGGTTGAATATTTTGCCGCCCAAGCAGGGATAGATTACGGGAAAGATCCCAAAAAAGACATTTCTTTGAGAGTTATAACTGAACATCTGCGCGGGCTCTCTTTTCTCATTGCTGATGGGGTCCTTCCCTCCAATGAAGGAAGAGGTTATGTATTAAGGCGTATCCTACGGCGTGCTGTGCGACACGGCAAGTTGCTGGAAATAGAACCTCCCTTTCTTTTTTTTGCCGTTCCTTTATTGGTAGAGATGATGCAGGATCCTTACACAGAGCTAAAAGAAAAAGAAGAGTTAATTAAAAAGATCATCAGACTGGAAGAGGAACGTTTTAACGAGACCCTGGAACAGGGCATGGTTCTACTGGAAGAACAGCTGGCAGCCTTACAGAAAGACGGGAAAAGTATTCTTCCGGGCAAAATAGCGTTTAAGCTTTATGATACGTTTGGTTTTCCCGTGGACCTGACCAGAGAGATATTGGAAGAAAAAAACTTCCAAATGGATGATGAGGGGTTCGAAAAGTTTTTAGAAGATCAGAGAGAAAGGGGAAGGGCTGCCCATGGCTCCCGTAGTCAAGGGAGAGATAATCTTTTCACGTTGGTTAAAGGGTTTTCTACCCGTTTTGTAGGATACGAAGCCCTTGAATCCGAAGGTGAAGTAATAGGAATCCTTTCTCCCTCCCGAAAAGAGCTTGTTAGTGAAGCAAAAGCCGGGGAAGAGGAGAGCTGCTACCTCCTACTGGACCAGAGTCCCTTCTATGCCGAAAGAGGTGGCCAGGTAGGTGATACAGGAATAATCAATTTTCCAGAAGGATCTGGCCGGGTAACAAACACTGTTACCGGTTCTTCCGGAGAGGAGATCTTGCACCTGGTAGAAATTGAAAAAGGCATGATTCGACAAGGTGAGAAAGTTGTTGCTGTAGTTGATAAAGAACGTAGAAAAGAGATTGCCAGGAACCATACGGCAACCCATCTTTTACACCGTACATTAAAAACCATGCTGGGAAGCCATGTAAATCAGGCCGGCTCTTTTGTTGCCCCGGACAGGTTGCGTTTCGATTTTACACATTTTGCCCAACCGGACGAAGAGGAACTAAACAGAATAGAGGATGCAGTAAATAATGTCATTCTTAATAATATGGATGTAATTACCTTAATTACTGATTTAGAGCAGGCTGCAAGGATGGGGGCCGAGGCTCTTTTTGAAGAAAAATATGCTGATAAGGTACGGGTAATTGAAATCGGGGATTATTCACTGGAATTATGTGGGGGCACCCATGTTAATTCAACAGGGGAGTTGGGGATTTGTAAAATTATAGATGAAAGCGGTATTGGTTCAGGTATGCGGCGTATTGAAGCCTTAACGGGGCGACAGGCTTACCGCTTTGTTGAAGAACAGGAGCTGAAATTAAAAGAAATCGCTTCTGTGATGAAAGTCTCCCGGGAACAGGCAGCCTCTAAAGTCAGGGAGATGATGGAATCTCAGAAAGAACTGCAGCGGAAGGTAAAACAGTTGCAGCAGCAGGTAGCACAGCAACAGGCAGAAAGTCTCCTTCAAAAAACGGAGCATACCGCAGGAGTTCCAGTTTTGAGCACCCAGGTTGAAGTAGAGAATATGGAAATTTTAAGGGAATACCTGGACAAACTCAAAGAAAAAATGGAAAGCGGTATTATTATGCTCGGCACACTTAGCAACGGAAAGGTTATCTTTGCTGCCGCTGTAACCAGAGACCTGGTGGAAAAAGGCTTCCACGCAGGCAATTTGATTGGGGAAGTGGCCAAGCTAACCGGAGGTGGGGGAGGAGGGCGTCCTGATATGGCTCAGGCCGGAGGAAAGGATCCGGACAAGCTACCGTATGCGCTTTCCATGGTACCGGCGCTGGTAAAAGCGCAGCACGAAAAGATAAATAATTAACCTGAACTGATAATTATAAATTTTTAAGCCAGGAGGTGTATTATGGAGAACGGTAATAGCAAAGACTTAAACGACACCATGAGATTTAAGGTCAAGCCGGAGGAAGAATTTAGCGAGGCTCACAAAGTATTACAAGAGGTATATGAAGCTTTAAAAGAAAAAGGTTATGATCCTCTCAATCAGCTGGTAGGATACTTACTTTCGGGGGATCCAGCTTATATTACCAGCTATAATGATGCTCGTATTGTCATTCGAACCATCGAACGCGATGAACTGCTGGAAGAACTGGTAAGAGTTTATTTGGAGAAAGAATTAGAAGAAAAAGGGTGAGCCATTTTGTCTCATAGGCCACTGGGCAGGACGGGTTTGCTTGTTTCTAACCTATGTTTTGGAACCCTTACCATGAGCCCATGTCAGGCTAATTTATCACTGGAGGAAGGCTCGGAACTGCTGCGGGAAGCGTTTGAAAGAGGGGTAAACTTTTGGGACACAGCAGAGCTTTATAACAATTACAGTTACCTGGCCAAGGCCGTGGGAAAAATACAGCAAATTCCGGTCATTGCTACTAAAACTTACGCCAGTACTTGGAAAGAGGCCGAAGCTTCCTTGGAGAGGGCAAGGAAAGAGTTAAATATCGATTATATACCCATCTTTATGTTGCATGAACAGGAATCCGGGTTGACATTGGAAGGGCATAGAGCAGCCCTGGAGTTTTTTTTTGAAGCAGTAGAAAGGGGAGCGGTTCAAGCAACTGGAATCTCTTGCCATACAGTGGCCGCTGTTGAAGCGGCTATTGATTTTCCAGAAATAGATATCATACAGCCTATTATAAATATTAGCGGAATAGGTATTAAAGACGGCACTTTGGAAAGTATGCTGATCGCTGTAGAAAGGGCTTATAACTGTGGTTTAGGTATATATGCCATGAAAGTGTTAGGTGGAGGACATCTAATTCCTCGCGCCGCGGAAGCCATCAGTTTTGCCATGGAATTGGATTTTGTTCATGCTTTAGCGTTAGGAATCGGCAGCAGAGATGAATTGCTGGTCAATCTCTGCTATCTGCAGGGATTGGAACCTCCGCAACATATTTATGAATCATTAAAAAATAAAACAAGAACCTTGCTTATAGAAGACTGGTGTAGCGGATGCGGGTCATGTATCGCAAGATGCCCTCAAGGAGCATTGTCCCTGCACGAAGATGGGATTGGAAAAGTTCGTGCTGTTGTGGATAGCTCCCGCTGCTTGTTTTGTGGATATTGTAGCGCCTGGTGCGCAGAATTTTGTATAAAGGTTTATTAATTTTCAAAAATTCTAAGGCTTGATATATTGAAAGGCGAGTGAATGTTATAAGGGTTCTATGCCTGGACGTAGGAGAAAAAAAGATTGGCGTAGCGGTAAGCGATTCCCTGGGTTTTACTGCTCAGGGCCTGGGAGTGATTAATAAGAAAAACCGCAAGGATACTTTATTCCAGATCGGTATATACCTGGAAAAATATAATGTAGAAGAGATCCTTTTAGGATTGCCCTTGAACATGAATGGGACATCAGGTCCAAAGGTAGAGGAAGTAATATCATTCAAAAAAGTCCTGGAAAACAAATTTGATTTACCTGTTAAGACTTGGGATGAAAGGTTGACAACAGTCACAGCACATAAAGCGTTGCTTGAGGCAGACGTAAGCCGTTCCAAAAGGAAAAAAGTTGTGGACAAGCTTGCTGCTGTGTTGATCTTGGAGGGGTATCTACAAGCAAGCAAAGAGAAAGCCGATGATGATAATAATACCTAAAATTAAAAAAAAGGGGTGTATATGAGATGGAAGAAGGACAGGAAATTATTACTTTAGTGGACGAAAACGGTGAAAAATTTGAGTTTCTGATGTTAGATCATTTTACAGTAGAGGATCTGGATTACGTTATTTTATTGCCTTTAAGCGGGGAAGTGTCTTCCTCTTCAGAGGAGGATAACGGGGAGTTTCCTATGGAAGTGGAATTGGAAGAAAACGAAGACGAGGCAGTAATCTTTCGTATTATTAAAGGTGAAGATGATGAAACCATTTTACATGTTATCGAAGATGAGGAAGAATGGGAAAATGTGGCAGAAATAGCCTATGAACGGCTTATGGCAAGTGAAGATGAGGAATAAAACATTGAGTAATTATGTGGAAGGTGCCGCCTCATGCTGATTAATAAAAAACGCTTTCTTTATCTTGGTTTAGTTTCGGCAGCCCTTGTATTTCTTTTTGTTATTGCATTTTGGCGGATAAATATTTTTTTCTCTTCTGCAGAAACTTCTCTAGAAAGCGGCAAAAAAGAGGTGACCATACCCATAGGATCTCCACCTGCTAAAGTAGCTGCAATATTAGAAGAAGAAGGAATTATAAACAATGCTCTAGTATTTCGTCTTTATGCCAGGTATACTGAAGCCGATCAAAACTTTCAGGCGGGAACTTATGTGTTTGAAGGCGGTATGAGTTTGGACGATATTTTGATTAGCTTGCAAGAGGGTGTGGTATACCAAGAGGGAACGAGATTTACCATACCGGAAGGTTTCAATGTAGAGCAGATAGCGTTTAGACTGGAAAATCAGGGTTTGGCTGAAGAAGAAAAGTACTTAAAGCTTTGCAGTGACTACGAAAATCGGCTTTTTTCATTTTTAGACGAAATACCGGCGGGAACAGATTACAAGCTGGAAGGTTACCTGTTTCCTGATACATACGAAGTAAGTGAAGATGTTTCGGAAGAGGATATCATTAAGATGATGCTCAATCGTTTTGATAATTTCTTTGATGAAGAGCACCGCGCTAGAGCAGAAGAGCTTGATTTTTCGCTGCATCAACTTATAACCTTGGCTTCCCTGGTGGAAAAAGAGGCCAGGGTAGAAGAAGAAATGCCAATTATCGCAGCGGTATTTTTCAACCGCCTTTTATCGGAGAGCCATCCTTACCTACAATCTTGCGCCACTGTTCAATACGTCCTGGGTGAAGTTAAGCCACGCTTAACATACCGGGATCTGGAAGTTGATTCCCCCTATAATACTTATTTATACCCAGATTTACCCCCAGGACCTATTGCCTCTCCGGGTGCTAAAGCTATTGAAGCTTCCCTCTACCCGGCTGATGTAGAATACCTGTATTTTGTCTACAAAGAAGACGATACAGGTGAGCACTATTTCAGCAAAACCCTGCAGGAACATAACTATTACAAGGAACAAGTTCAAAGTGACAGGGCGGATTGAAAAAGTCGCCACGCATTCTCGTGGCTTTAGCCATGAGAGGTTCACGATAGAATGTAGCATTAGAGGAGGGTTCCGAAGTTGAAATATATAGTAATTGTAGGGGATGGGATGCCTGATTACCCGATAAAGGAGCTTGAAGGTAAGACACCCCTGCAGTATGCTAGAACTCCGCACATGGACATGATGTGCCGCTGTGGTGAAGTGGGAACAGCTAATACTGTACCGCAGGATATGCCTGCTGGGAGTGATGTTGCCAACCTCTCCCTCTTGGGTTATGACCCCAGGCAATATTATACTGGCAGAGCTCCCATCGAAGCGGTTGCTATGGGGGTGGAGTTGGACGGCGAAGATGTGGCTTTTCGCTGCAACTTGGTAACCCTCTCCCAGGAAGAATCCTATGAAAAAAGGATGATGCTGGATTATAGCGCCGGTGAAATTAGCACAGAAGAAGCAAAAGAGCTTCTTGAAGATATATCTACTAGGCTGGGGGAAGAAAAACTGCATTTTTTCCCCGGGGTTAGCTATCGTCACCTGCTGGTATGGCAGGAAGGAGAAACGAGAACCGTCCTCATACCTCCACATGACATATCAGGCCTGGAGATTGGAGGTTACCTGCCTCGCGGAGCAGGATCAGATAAGATTTTAGACTTGATGAAAAAGAGCGCTGCTTTTCTCCCGGACCATTCCATCAACAAGGCAAGAGTGGCCAGAAAAATGGGACCTGCCTCGTCCATATGGATTTGGGGACAGGGAACCAAGCCTTTTCTGGACAGCTTCGCCCACAAATACGGCCTGGAAGGAACAGTTATCTCCGCTGTAGACCTTGTCAAAGGCCTCGGGCTTTGCGCCGGACTTACTGCCGCTGATGTTTCCGGGGCCACGGGAAATATTAACACCAATTACAAGGGCAAGGCCAAAAAAGCGCTGGAAGAGCTACACGCAGGCAAGGATTTTGTATTCATACATATCGAAGCCCCGGACGAAGCAGGCCACCAGGGCAATCTGGAGGACAAGATCAAGGCTATTGAAGAGATAGACAACAAGGTAGTGGGAGAAGTGCTAAAGGAGTTGGAACCTTTCACGGATTTCAAAGTAATGGTCCTTGCCGATCATCCCACCCCCTTGGTTTTAAAGACACATACCAGGGAAGCGGTCCCTTTCGTCATTTACCGCAAAGGCGACGTGGAAAAAAACCAAGAAGCACTGTTCAGTGAAAACTACGCGCTGCAGGGTAGGACCCTGCAGCAAGGCTTTACTCTGATGGATTACTTCATCCTGGGCGAAATACCAGGTGAAAAAGGCAGGGCTTAAAGATGGCGCTTCGTCTTATCTTGGGTAGGGCCGGTAGCGGAAAAAGCAGCCTCTGCCTGGAAGAGATCAGGAAAGAACTGGACCGCTCTCCCCGCGGCGCCTCCCTCATTTACCTGGTACCTGAACAGGCCACCTTCCAGGCAGAACATACCCTGGTCAGAAGTTCCCCCACGGGGGGGACAATCCGGGCCCAGGTGCTCAGTTTCAGGCGACTGGCCTGGAGGGTTTTGCAGGAAACAGGTGGCCAGAAGCGCATCTTCCTGGACGATACGGGAAAGAGCATGCTTCTTAAAAAAGCGCTGGAACATCTGCATGATAATCTGAAAATATTTAAAGGTACCTCTCAGCAAAAAGGTGCCGTTGAAAGCCTTCTGCAGTTTTATAACGAATTAAAACGCTCCAATATTACTCTCGGCCGTCTGCGTGCTCTCTACCATACACGTGCCCAAGAAGCTGCTGACACGGGGTCTTCCCCGTTTTTCAGAGACAAGCTGGAAGATTTACTGCTGCTTTTCAGCGAACTGGAGAGCAATCTCCAGGCTAGTTATCTGGATAAAGAAGACTACCTTGCTCTACTGATTCTGAAAGTGCCCTTATCTGCTTTTTTAAATAATGCCGTAATATGGGTGGACGGATTTCATAGTTTTACAAACCAGGAGTATTCGGTGCTGGAAAAGCTTATGCAGCACTGCTCCCTGTTGAATGTTGCCCTGTGCCTGGACCGTGACTGCCCTGCCGGGGAAGAAGTGGATCAGATGGACCCTTTTTATCCTGCTGCCCACACCTGCTCCAGGCTGCGGCAGCTTGCCCAGGAAAAGGACGGTTCGCTGAAAACAAAGATACTTTCCTCCCCCGAGCAAGCACCCTTCGGAACTAACCATGCCCTGAATTTCCTGGAGCAAAACCTGCACCGCTACCCCACGCAAACATTTTCACACCCTTATACTTTTGGTAGGGAGGACAGTTTATCAACCGATTATGGTCTTTTCTCCGGTAGATCTCCTCTGCGCCTGGTTTCTTCGCCAAACCGACGGGGTGAAGTGGAATCCATGGCCAGGGAAATCCTTGTTCTTGTTCGCGATCATGGCTACCGCTGGCGTGACATTGCCGTTATAACAGGTGACCTGGAGCAGTATCGCCCTCTAATTGCATCTGTCTTAACCGATCACCAAATTCCGTACTTCCTGGATCTGGAGCGGCCGGCAAGGAATCACTCCCTGATTGAATTTGTGCGTTCTGCCCTGGAAGTGGTCACCCGCAGGTGGCGCTATGAGGACGTTTTCCGTAGTCTGAAAACCGACTTTCCACTCCCCCTTGCCGGGATCAAGAAGTGGAGAGAGAGGGTGGACCAGCTGGAAAACTACGTTCTTGCCTTCGGTATCCAGGGAGAAAGATGGCTCCAGGAAGAATCCTGGCAATTTAGGAAAAAGGATCTTCTGGATAGCGAGAAAGAAGAGCTCTCTTCCGGCGAAATGACTACGCGTGAAAAACAATATTTGAAACAGATAAACACCATTAGGAGACGGGTCACTGCCCCCTTAATAAAATTTCACAAGGAAATCAAAGGCCTGTCTAGCGTAAAAGACAAATGCCAGGCTCTCTACAAGCTGTTACAGGAGGTAGAGGTGCAACACCACCTGGAAGGTTGGATAAAGGAGGCCGCAGACAAAGGTCTTTTGCAGGAAGCTCGGGAACACGGCCAGGTTTACGAGGGTTTGCTGGAGTTGTTGGACCAGTTAGTGGAGATCTTGGGGGAAGAAGTTGTGACAGAAGAGCTTTTCGGACGCCTTCTGGAAGCAGGCCTGGACAATCTCTACTTTAGCCTGGTCCCCCCTTCCCTGGACCAGGTTCTTATCGGCAGCATGGAACGCACCCGTTCCAGCAGTGTGAAATGTTCTTTTATTCTGGGGGTAAACGAAGGGCTCATACCCTCCCGCCCCGGTGAGGACGAAATATTCTCCGAGGAGGAGCGGGAGAGGCTGCAGGGTTGGGGACTGGATATTCCGCCTGGTAGCCGCCGCCAGCTCTTGGATGAGCAGTTCCTGATCTACATGGCCCTGACACGTGCCTCCGATGAACTACGCCTCAGCTATGCTCTGACAGACGAGGAAGGGGCCACCTTGGCCCCTTCCCTGTTGATAGCCCGCATAAAGGAGCTTTTTCCCTTCTTGCAGGAAGAGGTTGCAGAGGTAGAGCCCCTGACATTAACTGCCGCACGTGGTTTCTCTTCCTACAGCAACCATCTTTTTGAAGAATATGGAGGAGGGGATGCGGAGCAGGCCGAAGAAGCCTTGCAGGCAAGGGAAGCGGATCTGGTCCTGCCCTTTGTCACCCGCCCGGAGAAAACTTTTTCCCACTTACTTTTACAGCTGAACCGCCGGCAACAAAAATTCGAGATACACCCGCTCTGGTGGGAGATCTATAATTGGTACGCAAAGCAGAAAGAGTGGCATCCCTACTGCAAAAGGCTCTTACAAAGTATTTTTTACAGCAACACGGAAAAGCCCCTCGATAAATCTCTGAGCAAAAATCTTTACGGCAGTAATTTGAAAACCAGTGTTTCTCGGCTTGAAAAATACAAGGCCTGCCCTTTTTCCCATTTTGCTTCTTACGGGCTTGGTCTAAAGGAACGTCAGCTCTATAACTTGGAAACTCCAGATTTGGGGCGCTTCTTCCAAGCCTCATTGCGCAACATTGCCCTCACTCTGGAAGATTGGGAAAAGGATTGGGCGGAGCTGGACCGGGAGCAATCCTACAGCTTGGCCGCAAAAGAGGTGGAGAAGCTAATTCCTTATCTACAGGAAGAGATACTGCTTAGCAGCGGGCGCTATCGTTATTTGGCCGAAAAGATCAAGCGCACTGTAGGTCGGGCAGTTCATGTTCTGGGGGAACACGCCCGTCGCGGCAGCTTCAAACCGGTGGGAGTAGAGGTGGCCTTTGGAGAAAAGGGCGAAATGCCCGCCATCTCTTTTACCCTTTCTGACGGTTATAGCATCAATCTGGAAGGAAGAATCGACCGCGTTGATCTGGCCCGTGACGAAAAGGGAAATGCCTTTATACGTATTATTGACTACAAATCCGGAGGAAGTGAACTGGATCTCAGAGAGGTCTTCTACGGTATTTCGCTACAGGTTATGGCCTACCTGGATGTAATCCTGACCTGGTCTTGGGAGTGGCTGCAACAAGGAGTGATGCCGGCGGGAGTTTTTTACTTCCGCCTCTACAGCCCTTTCCTCAGTTCCTCGAAAACTCTAACCCCGGAAGAGATAGAGGAGAAGGTCCTTAAAAGCTATAAGCTCAAGGGCAGGGTCGTTCATGATTCCCGGGTGGCACGTCTCATGGACGGTTCCCTGGAAAAAGGCTACTCTTCCATAATCCCTATCGGCCTCAAAAATAATGACGAGATTTACGAGAAATCGTCCACCCTGTCACTCCGGCAGTTTGAACAGCTGCGAAACTACGTGCGAAAGATAACCCAAGAGATAGCCACCGGCATAGTATCCGGTCACGTGGATATTTCTCCTTACCGCCTGGGAGGAAAGAAACCCTGTACTTACTGCCCCTACAAGCCTGCCTGCCAGTTTGATCCCCTTCTGGAAGGGAACAGCTTCCGCTATTTACAAGGAGCGGACGAAAAACAACTGTGGTCCTGGATAGAAGCGACCCTTTTTGAAGAATGTCCAGGGTGTCAAGACGATAAAGAAAGGTATCTTAACGGAGAGGAGGGGCAGGAATGTTAGGTGGCAACTGGACCGAAAAACAGTGGGAAGCGATAACCGGCCGCGAAAAGGATTTCCTGGTAACGGCAGGGGCAGGCTCGGGAAAGACCAGGGTTCTGGTGCACCGTATCCTGCAGCGTGTTAAGGACCGGAACCATCCCTTGGATATTGACCGTATGCTGGTGGTAACTTTCACCAAGGCTGCTGCTTCGGAGATGAAACAGCGCATTGGGGCGGCCCTGGAGGAAGCCCTAAGCGAAGAGGCCTATAGCGCCCACTTGCGTCGCCAATTTCTGCTTCTCAACCGCGCCACTATCAGCACGGTGCATTCCTTCTGCCTGGATCTCATAAAAAGATATTATTACCTACGCAACCTGGACCCAGCCTTTCGAATGCTGGATGAAACAGAAGCTCAGCTGCTGCAGGCAGAGATCATGGAGGAGTTGCTGGAGGAGCGCTATCAAAATAACGAACCTCGCAGCCCCTTTTATAAACTGGTAGATTGTTACAGTAGCGAAAAGGGAGACGAGCCCTTGCAGGATCTGCTGCTGCGCGTCTATACCATGTCCCGGGGGCACCTTTGGCCGGAGCTGAGATTGGACGAAATGTTACATGAATTTTCTTCTTTTAACCGTGATTCTGAACAGGAAAGCTGGTGGAGCTTCTTGCTAGATATTTGCCGGCAGGAGCTGGAGAGTATGGATGGCCGTTTGGACGAAGCGCTGGAGCTTGCCTCTAAACCGGGAGGCCCGGAGCCCTACCACGTCAACCTGAAACAGGAAAAAGAGCTCCTCCAAAGGGCCCTTTCGGCCTGCGATAAATCCTGGGAAGAAATGGTTTCATCTTTACACTTTATTACTTTTGAACGGCTCAAACGCTGCAGCGGCCAGCAGTATGATGAAGAGCTGAGGAATAGAGTCGTTTCCCTAAGGGACAGCTGTAAAAAAGACCTTTCCCGTCTGCGCAGCGAGATCTCCGGGCGCCCGCTGCAGGAGCAGTTGCAAGAACTGGACGCCCTTTTCCCCCTCCTGGAAGAATTGGTGGACCTGGTAAAGGAATTCGGAGCACGCTACAATAACTTGAAGAAAGAAAGAGGCTCAGCAGATTTTTCCGATCTGGAACACTACGCGCTGCAGATCCTTTGCCAACCCCATGCCTCCGGGAAAGAAATCATCCCCTCAGAGGCGGCTCTGGAGTGCCGCAGAAACTACGAAGAAGTCTTGGTAGACGAATATCAGGATATCAATAGGGTACAGGAGGCTATCTTAAAATTGGTTTCTCGCCCCGCCCCTGAAGGGAACCAATTCCTGGTAGGAGATGTACGGCAGAGCATTTACCGCTTCCGCCAGGCCGAACCGGAACTTTTTTTGGAGAAGCAAGCTGAATTTTCGGCTAACCCGGACAGGGGAAAAGGCATCGAGCTTACCGAAAATTTCCGCAGCAGGGAACAGGTTTTGAACGGGATCAACTATCTTTTTAGCCAGTTCATGGACAAAGAAGTAGGGGAGGTAAACTATAACGACCGAGACTATCTCCGCTGCGGAGCTTCTTATCCCCCGCTTAACTCTTCCATCGAGGTAGCGCTCATTTCCCGCGAGGGATATGCAGCTTCGGAAAAGAGCAGCGACATTAGTAGGGAAGGAGAAAAAACAGCAAAACATGATAATTATACGGAGCCAGAAGAAAACCCCGACTACGGGAAAGACTTGCAAACAGAGTCCGCCGAGCTAGATGAAGACGAGGAACTGGAGAATGCTGCATTGGAGGGCAGGTTTATCGCCAAGCGTATAAAAGAGCTCTTGGGAGGAGAAAAGTGCAAAGCGGAAGGGGGTGGCCTTCAGCTCTACGACCGTGATACCGGAAAGATGAGGCCAGCCTCCTACCGAGACATAGTCATCCTCCTGCGCAGCTCCAAAAACTGGGCCCCGGCTATCATGGAAGAGCTGCAGGCAGCAGGAATACCAGTATACGTGGAGTTGGACACGGGCTACTTTAACGCCACCGAGATCGAGGTCATGCTTTCTCTTTTGCATATTATCGATAACCCACTCCAGGATATTCCCCTGGCCGCGGTGCTGCGCTCTCCCCTGGTAGGGCTGAATGCCGACCAGCTCTCCGCTGTTCGCCTGGAAGCCCCCTCTAAAAGCTACTACGAGGCCGTGCAGCAATACTGCCGAAATTTTCCCCAAGTCTTTGAAGTGGAGAATGCCCTTGGGCAGAAACTTCTCTGCTTCCAGGAGCAGTTAGATTCCTGGCGAGAACTATCCCGCAAGGGCTCCCTGGCGGAGCTCATCTGGCAGGTCTACCGTGAAAGCGGATATTACGATTTTGTAGGGGGGATGCCCGGCGGCGCGCAGAGGCAGGCCAATCTGCGTGCCCTTTACGACCGCGCCCGGCGCTACGAAGAGTCTACCTTTAGAGGTCTTTTCCGATTTTTAAAATTCTTGGAAAGGATACGCAAAAAAGGTGGTGATTTGGGAGAAGCCCGTTCCTTGAGCGAGTCGGAAGACGTGGTGCGAATCATGACTATCCACAAAAGCAAAGGCCTGGAATTCCCGGTGGTATTCATGGCAGGTCTGCACAAGCGTTTCAACCTTCGTGACTTGAGAGGGAATTTTCTGCTGCATAAGCAAATGGGCTTCGGCCCCCGCTATATAGATACCGAAAACAGGATCACTTATCCCACCCTGCCCTGGCTGGCCATCAGGCGTCGCCTTCGTTTGGAGCTCCTGGCGGAAGAGATGCGCATTCTCTATGTAGCTATGACCCGGGCAGAAGAAAAACTTTTCTTGGTAGCTTCAACTCGTGATATTTCTAGGGACGCCGGCAGGTGGGCAGAAGTGGCCGGGAAAAAAGAAAGACTTCTTCCCTCTTACTACAGGGCCAAGGCCAACAGTTTCCTCGACTGGATAGGCCCACCCCTGATGAGCCATCCCCACGGGAAAACCTTGCGAAAGGCCGCCGATGTAGCTAAAAAGCTCGAACTCGACCTGACAAGTAACGGCTTAGAAGGCCGAAAAGCAGAACAGTCCTCCTGGGAAATAGATATAATAAGTCCCGGGGACTTGAAAAAGGGCAAGAGCGATGCCGAAGATAGCAATACAACCTATAAAGCGGCTGCTGAGGAACTTGACGTCGAAGATAGAGCTTGCGAAGACAGCATTAACGTTGGCCTCTCCGCTGAGTGGAAAAAGTATATCAAGGAATTGGAACCCTTGCCGGTGGAAGAAAAAGGGAAAAAAGAGATCGAGAGGCGCCTTAACTGGAGCTACCCTTACCAGGAGGCCGTTAACAGCTTTGCCAAGTTCTCTGTCTCGGAGCTGAGCCGTATGCTTTCCTTGGGGCTGAAAGGGGAAGAGGGGTTGGAACCAAGTCTCCACAGTGCTTACAGCGGTTCTCTTCAGCAGCGTCCCCGCTTTCTGAGAAAAGAAGCTCTTACTTTCACAGAAAAAGGTATGGCCTACCATACCGTGATGCAGCACCTAAAACTTGATTTTCCTCTTGAAGAGGAAAATGTGGGCGAACAGCTCCGTGAAATGCTGCAAAAAGAACTGCTCACCCCGATAGAGCAGGAAACGGTCAACGAAAAAAAGATCTTTGCCTTTCTTTCCTCAACCCTGGGGCAGCGAATGTACAGCGCGCAAGAAGTGCTGCGGGAGACTCCCTTTACTTTGGCCATACCTATGGCAGAGGAGCAGGTGATCTTGCAGGGGGTAATCGACTGCATCATAAAAGAAGAAGACGGCCTGGTACTGCTGGACTACAAAACCGATAACATTTCGGGGATAGAGGAAGAGGAGCTAAAGAAACGTTTTGCTACCCAGCTTGGCTACTATGAATTAGCGGCAGAAAGGATACTGGGTGAAAAGGTAAAGGAAAAATATCTCTATTTTTTCCATGGAAACCTGATCCTGCGTATGGAGAAAACTTTCTAATGGGCTCTCTTGCAAGCCAATTCCATAACATACACACCTCTGTTCTATAGATAGGAGAGGAATCTTCATGTTATAATATAAAATATAAATAAAGATATTTTTGAGATATGGGAGGTGAAAGCCAGCCTGTTCAGAACCTCTGGCTGGCAGAAAATATGAGATATGAAGGAGCGGTTTATCGTCCCCCCAGTGAAGCAAAAAGCCTGATCATACAGGTGACCCTGGGATGTTCACACAACCAGTGCATCTTTTGCGTTTCTTATTTGGATAAAAAATTCAGGGAAAGGGAACTGGAGGATATATTCGCGGACATTGATGAGACGGCTGCCCACTACCGTGGTGTAGAGAGGGTGTTCTTGGCCGATGGTGATGCCCTGGTCATGAAAACTGATAAGCTTTTAAAAATACTGGAGAAACTTTATAACACCTTTCCACAGCTGGAACGTGTGGGTATCTATGCCACCCCCCATGACATCTTGGAAAAAGATCTGGAGGAGCTTACCAGCCTAAAAGAAGCCGGACTCACCATAGTTTATTTGGGGGTAGAAAGCGGTAACGAAGAGCTGTTGGAGTGGATGCGCAAAGGAGCTACCCGGCAGGAGATTATCGACTCCGGCAAAAAAGCTCGCCAGGCCGGCCTAATCCTGTCCGTGACAGTTATTAACGGCATCGGAGGAAGGGAAAAAATGGCCGACCACGCCATAGATACTGCTGCTTTGCTTAACGAAATAGACCCGGAATACCTGGGACTGCTGACGCTGATGGTTCCTGAAGGGACAACGATTGCCAGAAAAATCGAAAAGGGAGAATTTGAAATGCCGGAACCTTGGGAGATGCTGGCTGAGATAGAAATGATGTTGGAGCCCTTGGAACTGAGCAACTGCGTTTTCCGCTGCAACCATGCTTCAAATTATCTTCCGTTAAAGGGAACTCTGCCGCAGGATAAAGAAAAACTCCTGGAATCCCTGCGAAGCGTACTTCGCACAAAAGATACACGTCACCTGCGCCCCGAATACCTGCGGGCGTTATAAAAGAATTTCCTGTTCAGGCTTCTTCTCCGCAGCGCGGGCAGCTTATCTCTTTCGCTGCGGAGGGTCCTTTATCTTCGTCCGTTTGTCCTTTTTTTTCTTGGAGGTTGCCCGCAGAAAACCCGCAGTGGCTGCAGGCTTCATTCCCCGGGCTGAAATTGTAGTTTCCACCCTCAATGCGGATGGCCTTTCCTTCGATCAAGGCTCTGGCCAGGGCACTTCGTGCCGAGCTTATGATGCGAAAAAAGGTTGCCCTGGAGATGCCCATTTGTTTTGCACAGGCTTCTTGCTCCAGTCCCTCCAGATCTTTTAAGCGTATTGCTTCCAACTCCTCCACCCTTATAACTTCTTCTTCCAGATGCCTAAGGGGGATTCCCGCAGGCTTGAAATAGGTCTGGTGGGGAAGCAGGGCGACTTTTCGGCTTATTGGTTTTCTGGGCATTCTATTTCCATTCCTTTCCTCAAAAAGTAGCAAAAGATGAAACAAGTGCAACAGGAGAACCGTCCCCTTGTTTCACAATTGGATTTGACCATTTTATTTGCTCTTATCATTGTATAATATTTATCTTTTTATTACAAAACTTTCTTCATGCTTTGTATGGAAAATTTGAGAGTATACATTACAGGTGCTAAATGACTGTTCAGGAACTAATTAAGACTATACAGAACAACCGGGACTTAAATAAACAAGTTTCCACGATCATGGAAAAGAAGGATGCTCCCCCTCAATACGCTCATCTGGAGCAGCCCTTACCAGCCCCTATCCAGTGCTACCTGGAAGACCAGGGCATCCAGCTCTATGTTCATCAGGCCGAGGTATTAGAGAAGGCACGCGCCGGCAGTGATGTGGCGCTGGTAACTTCAACTGCTTCCGGCAAAACCCTGGCTTTTTTACTCCCTGTATTTGAGAAACTTTTGTATGAGCCCCATTCCACGGCGCTTTTCATCTATCCCATGAAAGCCCTCTCTTATGATCAGTTGAAAGAGATGCTCCACATGGAGAAAGAAACCGGCACTGACCTCAAAACAGCTGTTTACGACGGTGATACCCCCAGGGCAGCTCGAAAAGCTATCCGCGATAAATCGCGGATTATATTGAGCAACCCCCATGCGCTGCATTGGTACCTGGCCTGGCATAGACTATGGTCCAAGTTTTTCCGTAATCTGCAGTATATTATTATTGACGAAGCGCACTGGTACCGCGGAATCTTTGGCACCAATGTAGCTTTTTTGCTGCGGCGCCTGAGAAGGATCCTGGAATATTACGGGAGTGATCCGCAGTTTATTATCTCTTCGGCTACCATGGCCGATCCCCAGGAACATGCCAAAAGTCTTACCGGGAAGGAGTTCAATCTGGTTAATAAGGACGGAAGCTCCCGTGGCCTTAAAACTTACCTTTTCTGGGACACCTCGGTTAACCCCAAGCGTTCCCAGCACCTGCAGACGGCGGATCTGACCGCTGCCTGTGTCCAGTATGGACTGCAAACCCTCTGCTTTTCCGTCAGCCGTAAAATAGCGGAGTTAACAGCATCTTGGGCCAACACCCTGACGGACGGTGCGGAAATAGTCCCCTACCGCTCAGGATACCTTCCCGAAGAAAGAAGGAAGCTGGAAAAAAAGTTTAAGGAAAGAGAGATTGCCGGCATCTCTTCTACCAATGCCCTGGAGTTGGGGGTTAATATCGGAGGGCTGGATGCAGTGGTCATCGGTGGTTATCCCGGAACCATCTCTTCTTTTCACCAGAGGGCCGGTCGTGCCGGACGTTCCATCAGGGAGAGTATAGTTATCCAGGCGCTTTATGATAATCCCCTGGATACCTACTTGCTGGCTAATCCGCACTATCTCTTTAAAGAACCCAGCGAACAGGCGGTTATTTCCCTGGGAAACGAACAGATCATGACTAACCATGTCTTATGTGCTTCCGAGGAACTTCCTTTGAGTAAAGAAGATCAGAAATGGTTTGGTCCGGAATACGAAAATGTGGTTAGCAGGCTGATAGGGGAGCGCTCTATTAAACCTCACCCGGGGAGCACCTCATCGCAATTGTCTGCACCTCCTTCCGAATCGACCAAACATTATTCATATAACGGCAAAGGTTCATGTTTTCATGTAAGCCTGAGTGATATTGACGGAGATACTTTCAG
>CAZMLU010000012.1:0-35512 GCA_964567295.1 uncultured Desulfovibrionaceae bacterium | reverse complement strand
TTCCCTGTCATTAACTTCTTCGCCAAATCTTTGTCCTCCCTTCAAGTAATAAAAAATGTTTCAGTTATTAAGATTCCTTTTTGGCTTCCATTTGTTCAAAAAAAGGCTCCAATTTGTCAATAATTTGTTCCTCGGAGAAAAATCGCAAGTCGGACATGTCGGATTCAAAAACAACCCCTGGCAGCCCTGTTTCTTCAGTAATAATATTGCGCTTATCGTAAAGCCCAAAAGCATTGGGCTTACAACTACGGTTCGAGAAAAGCACAAAACCATCAACATCATACTTTTTCATAAGCTTTTTCTTCAGTTCTATTCTGTAATCAAAGTAACGGTTTACAAACTCCTCAGTATACTGTTCAGCCAAACTATGAATAGGACGGCTTAGATCAAAATCGTAAGCCCAAGAATGAGTATACTGTGAAACCGCTACCAGTGCATCATGTGAAGCAAAAAGCTCAGAAAACCAACGCAGTTTTGGCCAGTGGGGGATGTGGTCAAAATAGAGTTTAAAACGCTCGTTTGGTATAGCATTTATTTCTTGCTCAATTCGCTCATCCAGTTCGTTTTTCAAAGCACGGTAATAATCCACTGCTTTCTGAGTGCCTCGCATTGTAACTATAGGGGCCATGTGAAAACAGGCATCAAAAAAACCAAAAGGTGCAGGTTTCAACGCTGCAGTTTCCAAAACCTCATTCCAAAGGCGGCAGGCCTCACTGGAAAGAGCAAGAACTTCGTTCAGGCGGTCATAATCATAAGGCTTTCCGGTAATCTCTTCTATAAAAGCAATCAATTCATAAAGCTGTTCTACAAAATATTCGGTAATGAGAGCTTCCGGCTCATTGCCAATTTGTGGTGCATCGAGTACAAAATGGGGCACTTTATAAAAACGGCTGGCAACTTCAAACCACTTGGAAAGGCTGCCGCATTGTGTGTTGCAAACCATTGTAATATCTGGTTTCACAATTTCACCTACAGGATGTTCTTCAGAATAAGCATCTCCAATGCCACAGCGGGCATAACCGCACAAATCATGTGCGTAGCCTTTAGATTCTGCTACTTGGGAAAGTTTATCTGCCACTTTTTTAGCAGCTGCAACGGCACCAAAGTTTTCAGGGTAGTAAGGAAAAAGTCCTGCTGCATAGATAATCTCTACAGGTGATACCGCAGTTACCCATACAACCGGAACGCCATTTTCCTTAGCCCGGGCACCCTCCTTGTTATATTCTTTCATCATCTCTTTCATCAAATCTGCTGTTTTGAAAGGTTTCTTTTCAGTCACCGTCGCCACCTCCTACCATTTCCATAAAGGCCTGCACCCTGGTTCGTAATTGGCCAAGACCTACCCCTCCAAACTCAGTCTCTATACGCATAACGGGAATACCTGCTGCCTCCAGGGCTAAATAATTATCATAATAATCATAATTCTCCGGTTCGCAGTACTTAAGATGCAATAAAATCACCCCGTCAGCTTTTTTCTCCCTGGACATGTTGACCAAAAAACTTCGACGAGGATTTTTATTGAAATCATATGCGGCTGAAGGAATCCTGGCTCGCTGGCGGTCGGCAAGGGCTTCAACAGGATCACCCTTTTCCGGCACATCACTTTCAATATAGCGAAAACCATTTTTTAAATCATCAGCGACAATCACTCCGTTGCTTTCCTCAAAATAATCCAGAATCTCCATGGGCTCTATAAACGTACCGGAGATCACTATACGAAGCTTATTATTGTCTGTGGATATTTTTTTTGCCTCGTTTTCCAAACTGTCAAGCAGTTCCTTCAGCAGGGAATTTACTTCTTCCCGTGGCATTATCATAGAACCTTTTATTATGGTGTAAAAATCCCTGTTACCCAAAAGTTCGGGCTTTTTTTCATGTAAAAGAAAAAGCCTGCGTAGCATCTCCCTATTGCTGTTATAAAGTTTGATACTTTGCCATAGCTCTTCATCAGTAATCTTAAAACCACGGAACTCTTCTAATAGTTTTTTAAACCTGGTGATTTCACCTACCAGGTATTTTTTTGCACTGGGGCGTTCCACTTGTTTAGGAAGGCGAAAATTATCCATTAAAGGCAAAGGTTTTGTATGTTTCCAGATTCCTAAAACCATACGAGTTGTATCACAGGTATGAGGAATAACCAAACCATCCAGAAAATCAAGTTTGCCATCCAAGGCCATGGCCAGACTACTGCGGACGAAAGAACAGGCCCAAAACTGCAGGTGAGCATCGGCCAGATCCATCCTCGTGTTTCCTCCGCTTATACCGTATGGAAAAAAGCCAGCCGCGTGAATCAATTCTTCCGGAACATCTGTAAGAAGAAATCCGATCACTTTTCCGCCCACTGTCTTCTTCCACTGTTGAACATCTTTATCGTAGTTTTCAGCGGCAGTTCTAAAAGTGCTTATTACTTCTGAGCTCACGTACTTTCTCCTTTCTAAATACAACATTAAAGACATTTATCATTTAATGCTTGCCCAAAAACTCGGGATTAAATTATCCTTTTACCCAATTCTGTTCTCCCTCAAAACCAGGACAAATATTTTTTAGAGGCTGACCATTTAAAAAGCGTTCTATATTATCCACAAAGGCTCCACCGAACCTTTGGGCATACATATCAGTCCAACTGGAAACATGTGGAGTAATAATTATGTTTTTAGCATCCCAGAGTTCATCTTCAGGTGGGAGAAACGAGGGAAGAGGATTTTTAATCCACTGCGTATCATTGGCTGCTCCTGCTATCCATTCCTCATTTAGAGCTTTTACCAGATCCTCTTTAATAATCAGTGAACCGCGAGCACAGTTGATTAGATAGGCAGTGTTTTTCATCAGTTTAAATCGCCTTTCATTCATCATCCCTAACGTTTCAGGGGTTTCTGGACAGGAAAGCACGACAAAATCGCTTTGGGCGATTACATCATCTACTTTCTCATTAAGATACATTTCATCCACATAGGGCAAATCCATTATTTGTATATCAGTACCGATTACACGCATCTCAAAACCTTTGGCTCTCTTTGCAATTTCACGGCCGATACCACCCAAACCTATGATACCTAAAGTTTTTCCGTACAGCTCTTCCCCACGGATACGAATAAATTTTTTCTGTTTTTGGTTTTCCCAAACCTTGTTATATTTTTTGGCAAGATATAGCATCAAACCAATTGTATACTCTGCAACAGGAATGCCAGAACCACCAGGAAGATTAGTTAAAGAAACGTGATTCGGAATTTTACCAAACTTTGCCCAGTGGTCAAACCCAGCGCTAAAAGTCATTATCCACTGTAAATCTTTCATTTCTGGCACTTTGTCTACTATCATACCCGTGCCTATGATATGCGTATCTAACCATTCATCAGGAATATCCGATCCATTTTGAGACAACCTGATACGAATTTCTCCATTAGCTACTTTTTCTGGAAAGCGCTCTTTTATCAATTCTTCGTATTCATCAGGAGTACCAAGGCCAGGCTGTAAAACAACCAGAATATTTAAAGGGTTTATATTGGACATGATTTGAAGACACCTCTCTTAGTTTTTTGAGGCATCCGTATTACCGTGCTTCGCGGAATAGCCCCCGAATTATATAAGTTTACCGTTCTACCTTGTATTCCTCAGTGCTTCGCTTCTTCAAACTTTGTCACGTACTTTATAGAAAAAATAAAAAATATACTTATAATCGTTTCCCACTTTCACCTCCCCAACAAGCTTTTCTAAGCTAGACTACTACTTTCATGTATGCCAAAAACAACCTTGAAAGACTTTGCTTCCAGTAAACACTATTCTGGAAATATAAGTTATTTTAGTTTTTCTGCCGGCCATTATTATACAAAACCAATTAAACAGAGATATTCTGCTTAATTAACCACTATATTACTTCAACATCAAACCTATGCTTCCTGCCTTTTAAAAACTATTCTCAACAATATACCCCTAAAAATCTAACGGCATTTCTAAGATTTTCGCCGCATTTCTTCCTAAAATATTTTCTATTTGTTCGCCCGATAAAGGTAAGTTCCGGATAGCTTCAATATTACCTTTTAAATCAGTCACTCCAGGCCAATCAGACCCAAAAATGACTTTTTCACCTAACCTATCCAACTCCGGGAAATAAACTATCAACTTTTGGGGGGGTAAACCAGCTATTTCCAAGTAAACATTATCGTGCAAACGAGCTAGAAAAAAAGCCCTTTCGTACCAAAAGCCCCTTCCACCATGAACTAAAATTATATTCAAGCTCGGGAAATCAACAGCAACATCATCCAGATAAAGGGGATCTCCATACTTTAACCTTGACCCTTTAAATGCAGAAGAGCCCGTATGGAACATCACAGGAATTCCTGCCTGCTCTGCTACGGCATAAACAGGGTACATACGATGATCATTAGGAAATACGTATTGATAGGTGGGATATATTTTTAGCCCCCTGAAGCCTTCTCCCAAAAGACGTTTTAATTCTAAAGCTGGATTTACTGTAAGGTGAAGGTTGATACTGGCAAAAGGTATAAGTTCTTTATGACCTTTACAAAACTGTAAAACGGATTCATTATAACAGACCCCGGTAACCGCAGGACATAATTCTGCCAGTACAACACCATAGTCTATTCCACTATTTTGTAAATATTTAACAAAATTATCCGGATCATTATAATAATCACAATATTGTTCCCAGTCCTTACCCTTATGTAGTTTTTTTATCCATTCTAAAGCACTTTCTCCATAATACTCATAGTGGAGGGGATGTATATGAAAATCGATAACAGGAGCAGTCAACTTTTGCAGGCACCTACCTTAATAATACACATAATAATTACTCCAAAACAAACTCAACCTACTTAATATAAGGGGTGATATCATGCCATTTTTTTGGCAAAAAACCTTTCAGCCTAAACCTAAAAGGCAGAGGACATCACCCCTTCAAAACCAGTATTTTTTCAAGCGTTATAAAGACCTTAAGCAAAAAATGTGCTTCTAACCAAATAATCATAAATAAATTTCTAAGTTATGCCGGTCTGAACTCATAACTTAACTGCCCGTTTAATAGCTTAATTGGCTCCACCTTAACCGCCATCCCAACTTTAGTATCTTCTTCAGAAGCCTCATTACTAAGCCTGCCAAATACTCTTACTCCATTAAATTCGGCCAGCGCCAAAATATAAGGAGTATCTCCCTCGAAACCAGTCGGAGCATAGTTTGCCTTTGTAAAACTTATCAGTTTTCCTTCACCTTCCACCGCAATCCACTCCATCTCACTTGTCAAACACCAGGCACAATCGGCGCGCGGTGGGAAAAAATTACGTTTACATGATACACATTGTGTTCCCCTTACCTCTCCTTTTTCCAGGTATTCTACAAAATCTGATACCTTAGTTTGGGACGTAAAGCTTAGATGCCCAAATTTTTCAAAGCCCATTTTTCTCTACCTCCCCATAATTATCACGTTTCCGTAAATACCAACGCCTCCGATGTTATGGACCAGACCTGTTTCAACACCTGGAACTTGGATATCCCCGGCCTCGTCCCTCAACTGCAAAACGATAGTGCGAACCTGTGAACCACCTGTTGCTCCTATAGGATGGCCTTTGGAAAGCAATCCCCCGTCAACATTAACAGGAATTTTTCCTCCAATATGGGTCTCACCTTCCTGAATGAGCTCGGGCCCTTTCCCCGGCTCTGCAAAGCCCAGGTTTTCATATGCCATCAACTCTGCGACGGTAAAACAATCGTGTACTTCTGCAACATCAATGTCTTGTGGTGTCATTCCGGCCATATTATAAGCCTCTTTTGCAGCTCCACGGGCACAACTTAAACCATCTAAAGTTTCACGGCCCGTCATAGTCTGGGAAGCAATAGCAGAACCCAGACCTTTAATCCAGACTGGTTTTTTAGAAAGCTCCTTGGCTTTTTCTGCGCTGGCTAAAATCAAGCATGAAGAACCGTCCGCATTGGCGCAACAATCAAATCTTTTCAACGGAGTTGCTATAGGATCGGCATTTAATACCTGATCTAGTTCCAAATCTTTACGAAAAACTGCCTTTTCGTTTAACTTTCCATATTTTGCCGCTTTCAACCTAATTAAAGCCAGATCTTTTTCAGTGCTGCCGTATCTATCAAAATGAGCACGGGCATGTAAAGCATAATAAGCCGGCATCATCGTTCCAAAAGGCGATTCCCACATGATGTCTGCTCCACGTCCCATACGTTCTTGTGAATCTGCTGATGATATTTCAGACATTTTCTGAAAACCTAACACCACAACAAGGTCATGCAACCCCGATTTTATCATGGAATATCCCACCCGAATGCCGGTAGTGCTTGACGAACAAACTGTCTCTACATAGAAAGTGGGCTGGGGAATTAGACCTAAGTACTCAGCAACTAGAGCAGCAGGACTTCGCTGCTTATCATACTCTGGGGCAGAACAGATAATGGAAGCACCAATATCTTCATTCGATAATCCCGCATCTTGCATAGCTTCCTTATACGCTTCAAAAGACAATTCCCTTATGGAGCCCTCGTAATTTCGCACAAATGAACTCTGGCCAACGCCGATAATAGCTACATCATTGGGCATACTGTTCCCTCCCGATTTATAATTTAAGGCATAACCATTCCGCCATCGACGCAGATTGTTTGTCCTGTTATATAGCTGGATTCATCTGAAGCTAGAAATATAACAACAGGAGCTACCTCCTCTGGCTTGGCAAAACGATGTAACGGAATACGTTCAAGGTATTTTTCTTTAAACTTAGGATCATTTGCAATGGTCTGGGTCATATCTGTTTCAGCCATAGGAGCTATTGTATTCACCCTGATGTTTTTGCGTGCCAGCTCTTTTGCTGCAGATTTTCCCAGTGCATAAACACCACCCTTTGCGGCAGTGTAATTGACCTGTCCAATGGTTCCCAATAGGCCAGCTGAAGAAGTGACATTTATGATAGAGCCTGAACTCTGTTCCATCATAGGCTTTGATACTGCCTGAATACAGTTAAAAGTACCTGTCAAATTTATCCTGATCACTTCATCCCACTGCTCCTGGGTCATTTTCCAGAGCATCCCTGGCTTACTGATTCCAGCATTGTTAAAGAGGAAGTCTACCTTGCCCAGTTTATCCAAGGTTTCACTAACCATCTCCTCAGTATGGGTTCTGTCTCCAACATCAACCTGCTTCACGAATACTTTTCTTCCCAAAGACTCAATTTCTTTAACCATATCGCTATTCGGCTCAATGCTTCTGCTGACCAGGCACAGATCTGCTCCTTCACGGGCCAGACCGACAGCCACTGCTTCTCCTATTCCTTTGCGAGCGCCTGTAACAATACCAACCTTTCCTTCTAAACGCATTTACCCACCTCCTCCATTTGAATTAAATAATATTACTACTCTACAATTATAATACCATATATAACAAGAATCTGCTTTCTAAAAATTTTTTCCACCTTAAAAAAAGAATTAAAGAGAAATAGAACTAGGGCGAGCAGCTATAGTAACTGTAAAATAATTACTTCCTCTTTCATGACAAACCCAATCGTGGTTCTCTATTCTTTCAAATCCAAGCTCAGCAAGCGACATGTTTAAATCTTTTATAGAAATAAGTCTAACAATATCTTTATGCTCGTACATTTCTTTATTCTTGGTGACAAGTGCCTCCATCGGAGTCAATGAAAAATGAAGACTGCCCACTCTGTCTTCGATTTCTACTATTTCTTTTTTGTAATATAAGCATGCTCTTTGTCCCTGGATAGTGTCTTCCCATAAGCAAACCCCTTCTAAACCTTTATCTTTCAATTTGTCATAGTCCAAAGTATGAATTAATAGAAAACCTCCCGAGTGTAACTTCAAGTACATTTGTGCAAGGGTTCCCCATACATCTTCTTCATTCAGCAAATACGATAAGGAGCTGTTCATACAAGTAATCAAGTCAAACCTTGTTCTGCAAACACTTGAAAGATCGCGCATATCAGCAGAAAGAACTTTTAAGTTAATGCCTGCTTCAATATTTTTTTTATGTGCCTTTTGAGCAAGGGGTGCATTTTCTTCTATAGAAGTAACATCTTTGCCCCAGTTAGCCATTAAAAATGCTAACTCTTTAGAGCCACGAGATGTATCAAGCACACTACTTATATTATGTTTTTTCAACAAAGCTTTAATAAAATCCTGCTGTTGTTTTGTGAGATTGCAAACAATATTATTAACATTCACTGGCCAACCACGTTCCCTTATTCTCTAAATTTTTCATTCAAGAAATGAAAAATCAGTAAATACCGTGCACCAATATTTAGATTATAGCATTTGCTTATAACTCTAAACTAACATCTCTAAGAAAAAAATCGCTTAAAAGCATGGAAGCAAGGTTAAAAAAGAGTGAATTAAAGGTTAACCCTTTTCACTAAATAAACCTGCTAATTATTGACGATATTACTTCAAACAGCTATAATACACTAAAGCTTCACTTTGCTTGTAGCCCACTTGGGGGAGGAATACTTAAAAATTGACTGAAACGGATTTTCCTGTTTCATTTAAACCCGAACTTGTGTTAGTATGCCGTGTAAGTCCCACCTTTAACACCAGTAAACAGCTGGAGGCGTCTCTTAAACGTACCCTGGAAACTTCAGTCGATTCTTTTGAGTTCTGGAAGGCAGTCTTAGTTTTGTTGCGTAAAGGAAGGTCACCGGTCTGGTGGCATGCAACTAAGGATAATTCAAAATCCGATAAAAAAAACATTGAACAATTATACGAATCACTACTTGCTCAAGATTTAAATAAAAATAAAAAATTGGTAGATTCTCTAGAGCCAGTTATTTCTACTACATTGCCAGTTATTTTAAAAGCCGGAGATCCAGTGGGAACCATGGAAATCGGTATTTTAAATACAGATCACCAAAATGCCCAATACATGATCGTCAAAGCAGTATCCCTGGGCAGACACATGGCCGACATCATCCAAGAATCTTTATTCCAAAGACAAAAAGACCATCATTTGCGGAAAATGGCTGTATGGATGGAAATGGTCAATACTATAAGCTCCACTCTGGATATTCGTCAGGTCTTACATGTTGTAGCACAGCTAACAGCTGATCTTTTCTCTGCAAAAAGTTGTATTTACCTTCTCGATGAAAAAGAAGAAACTCTTATTCCAGCTGTTGCCGTAGGGAGCTATGATCCATCTTTAAGAAAAAAATTTAAAGCCTTGCGAGGGGAAAAACCATTTCCAGCTATTTCCAAGGCCATAAAAACGCAGCAACCTGTTATTGTCACACCAGAAAACAAGACGCATCTTCTAAGCCGTGATATTATTGCCGATTTCAATTACGATTTCATGGTTCTAGTTCCAATTATAAGCAAGGAAAAAACAATAGGGGTTATGCAGTTGGACCGCCCTTTGGACTCTAATAAAGAGTTTGACCATGAGGAAACAGAAATAATCTTTGCTGTTGCCCGAGCTACAGCTATTGCCATAGAAAATTCGAGGCTTGTTGAGGCTCTTGGTCAAAAAGAACAGCTTTTGCACCAATTGGTAGACAAGCTTATTACAGCCCAAGAAGACGAACGCAAACGCCTTGCTGCAGATTTACATGATGGTATAATACAGTCCCTTATCGCCATATGGTACCGTATGCAACGCATAACACCTGCTACAGGCGAAGATCCAGGGCATTGGTTCGATGAAATCCAAGATCTTACCACCGTCTTGGGCGATCAGATACAAGATATACGGCGCATCTTATATGATTTAAGACCTATCATATTGGATAATTACGGTCTTGTTCCAGCTGTAGAATCTTATTTAAATAACTTGCAAGAGAAAAATCAGTTGCAAGTAAGCCTGGCAGTCAGCGGGAACAAAGAGCGCATTTCTCCAAGAATAGAAGTTACATTGTTTAGAATATTACAGGAAGCTACAACTAATGTAATAAAACACGCAAAAGCTACAGAATTAAAAGTTAACATCTCAATCCAAGAAGAAGAGGTGAAACTTCTGGTTGAAGACAACGGAACAGGGCTTGACCATTATTCGATATCCACACCGCCACATCAGAACCACTTGGGTCTGGCAAGTATACAGGAAAGAGCTCTACTATTAGGAGGAAATTGCAACATAGATTCAAATAAAGAAGAGGGAACGCGTATTATGGTTAAAGTTCCCATCAACCGCGAAATTTGAATTCTGGAGATAAAACTGAGGAGGCGTTAAAGTGGCAATAAAACTGTTGATTGTTGACGACCACCCTATGGTTCGCGAAGGGCTATCGGCTATGCTTAGCGCTAGCGGTGAAATAGATGTGGCAGGTAGTTGCGGTAACAGTGAAGAAGCAATTACAGCCGCTCTGCAAGAAAAACCGGATATTATTTTGATGGATATTAAAATGGAAGACATAAGTGGCATAGAAATAACAAGATATATTCTTGAAAATGATCCCGCTATCAAGATAATATTTTTAACAGTATTTGAAGATAGCGAATCCATCAGGCAAGCTTTGCAATCTGGAGCGAGTGGTTATATTTTGAAACACATCTCACAGGAAAAGCTGATTGATACAATAAAACGTGTTTTTCGGGGGGAAACAGTTATTGACCCCTCAGTATTTCACCAGATTGTTAACGATTATACACGACTCAGCAAAAATAACACCTCTAGCAGAGAAGATCTCACTGCTGAAAGAGAAACCATCTCATTAACTCCCAGGGAGCAAGAGGTGCTTAGGCATCTTGTAAAGGGATTTACCAATAAGGAAATCTCCATTGCTACCAACTTGGCCGTTGATACGGTAAAAACACACCTGCGCAACATATTCCGCAAATTTGGAGTGAAAAATAGAACACAAGCAATTTCACAGGCTATAAAAATGAACAAAGATTTATATTATAATCAACCTTTTTATGATAGGTTTTTGACAATTGATTAGTTGAAAAAATATACAATAATTATGGGTGAATAATCCCAAATTACTAACGAAAGTCTTTGCTCATATGTCAATTACTTAACTACTTAACTACTTGCTTTCTTTTTTGTTAAGCACTTCCTCCAATGACAACTGTCGTACTCCATTAAAGCAACGGGCAGGCAAGGCCATATAAAGATCTGTTGCGTACCCCAGATAATGAAACATTTTTTCTGAGATTTCTCCAGCATTCTTTGCTGGTACACCTACATACAAGCTTTTTGGGGGAACAAGGGTCCCTGCTGTAACCAATGCACCTGCAGCAACACAACTGTTTGCGCCTATTTTTACATCATCCATGATTATGGCTCCCATTCCTATCACCACATGTTCCTCCAATACCGGCCCATGAAGGATAGAACCATGTCCGATATGGCTTCTTTTAGCAAGAAAAGTTGTAATATCTGGAGCAGAATGAATAACACAGTTCTCTTGTATATTTGAACCTGATCCAATAAAAACAGATCCCCAATCACCTCTGATTCTGGCCCCCGGTCCGATATAGCACCCTTCGCAAATAGTAACATCTCCGATAATAGTTGCTTCCGGGTAAATATAAGCAGTAGGGGAAATACAAGGCTTCTTGCCTTCGAATTCATAGATAGCCACTTTAGGACTCCTCCAATACAAATAAATGTGTTTTGTAAACCACTCCCCCAAACAGAAAATGCCTGAATAGAGCAACATACTACACATATCCAGGCAAAAGTCACTTGTCAAATTACCGTTTGCATACGTATTTAAAGCATAGAAAACTAATTACTTAATTCCCCTACTTCAAAACGGCAAAACCGCCGTATAACAATATTTTCCCCAATTCTAGCAATAGCCTCATTTAAAAGAGCGCTTATTGATTGCTCCTGATCCTTGACAAAGGGCTGCTCTAAAAGACAATTTTCTTCAAAATATTTGTTAATACGCCCGTTCACGATTTTCTCAATTACATTTTCTGGCTTGCCGTCATTAAGTGCCTGTTTTTTCAAAAATTCCTTTTCATCTTCTATAACTTGCTGGGGAACATCGTCTCGGCTTAAATAAGTTGGGTTAGTAGCAGCTACTTGTAGGCAAATATCTCTCACAAAGGTCTTAAAATCGTCTGTCTTGGCTACAAAATCGGTTTCACAATTAACTTCCAACAACACCCCGACTTTACCCCCCAAGTGGATATAAGAATCAATAACTCCTTGGGTAACCTCTCTTCCGGCTCTCTTCGCAGCTTTGGAATGTCCTTTTTCACGGAGAAGTTTTACAGCTTTTTCTTTATCTCCGTCCGTTTCCTTAAGAGCATTTTTACAATCCATCATTCCTGCGCCAGTTAAGTTGCGAAGCTCTTTAACCATTTCAGCTGTTATCATACTGTTTCACTTCCTCAAATAATTTTTCATTAAGCAGATTCAGTTGCTTTAGTCTCTTCATTTTGATCCATATCTACAGCTTTTTCTTCATCATCAACTTGCCCTATAACTTCCGATGGTTGTTCCTCACCTTCATCTTCATTTACTTCCCCTGCTTCTGTTTTTTCTCGGGCTTCTTGTTCTTGTAATCCTTGTTTTCCTTCCAAAACTGCATCGGCTATCTTGGAAGTAATGAGCCTTACAGCCCTTATTGCGTCATCATTGCCCGGTATTTTATAATTAATCTCATCCGGGTCGCAATTAGTATCTACTATACCTATTATGGGAATTTCAAGTTTGCGAGCTTCTGCTACAGCAATTTTTTCCTTTCTAGGGTCAACTATAAAAACAGCATCTGGAATATCCTTCATATCCCTGATCCCGCCTAAAAATTTTAGCAATTTTTCTTGTTCATGTCTTAGTTTTATTACTTCCTTTTTGGGTAGAAGGTCGAATGTTCCTTCTTCTTCCATTTTTTCCAATTCTATCATCCGATTAATACGCTTCTTGATAGTATTGAAATTAGTCAACAACCCTCCCAGCCAACGTTGATTAACATAAGGCATGCCACAGCGGGTGGCCTCCTCAACGATAGAATCCTGGGCTTGTTTTTTAGTGCCTATAAATAGCACTTTTCCCCCTTGCAAAGCGGTATCTCTCACATATTTATAGGCGGTCTCCATCATGCGTACGGTTTTTTGGAGATCGATAATGTAGATACCATTTCTTTCTGTGAAAATATAGTTTCGCATCTTCGGGTTCCAGCGTCTGGTCTGGTGCCCAAAATGCACACCAGCTTCCAGCAACTGCTTCATTTTTACAACTGCCATTTTTCAAACCTCCTAAGTGGTTTTATCCTCCGCTGATTCATTATCGTGCAGGACTTCTTTTGAAAAGCACCCCTACACAATTCTACCAGCGTGTGTTTTTGAACCAAAAAGTAGTATAGCATAGTTTATTGCTTATGGCAATAAAAGTCGCATTCATTTTAAAAACGAAAAGGTAGCACCCGGCCACCTTTTCGTTTTTTAAAAAGGAGTTATTTTGCTTAGCTATCAAACGGCTTCATAATTTACTTAAGAAAGGTCTTTTTCTTTTTAGCCAACTGCTCCAAGAGATATGGGTTAAGCACTTTAATATAAGTGCCTTTCATTCCTAATGATCGTGATTCTATTACTCCTGCACTTTCAAATTTCCTTAGAGCATTGACAATCACAGATCTGGTAATACCCAATTGATCAGCAATCTTGCTGGCCACCAAGAGCCCTTCCTCTCCGTCCAGTTCTTCAAATATATGTTCTACCGCTTCCAACTCCGAATAAGAAAGGGTCCCAATAGCAAGCTGTACAACAGCTTTGTTGCGAGCTTCTTCCTCAATTTTCTCAGCCCTGGCTCTCAAAATCTCCATCCCTACTACTGTCGCCCCTGTTTCTGCTAAAATTAAGTCTTCAGCCTCAAAAGATTCAGCAAAACGGGCCAACAACAAGGTGCCAAGCCTCTTGCCCCCGCCAACTATTGGGACTACGGTAGTAATCTTATTAGTGAAAAGGCAACTTTCGGAACCTACAAAAACACAATCATTCGTTTTTTGCGGCAGGTTGACCCTGCTGTCATCATCACGTAATAAGAATTCGTTGTAACGTTCAGGAAAGACCCCATTTTTAAGAACCTGGCTCACCATTATTTCACATTCGAATTCATCTACCAAGGCATAACCTAGTATATTTCCTTCACTATCGGAAATGTAAACATTTGCATAGATAACATTTTTCAATACTTCTGACACCTCAAAAAAATCAACTCTTTGCCCAGCAGTTTTTTGAAGTATTTTGTTGATTCTACGAGTCTTTTCCAATAAAGGAGAAGATATCAAAATATTTCACCTCTTTTTCCTTGTTTTTTAAGATAAACACCCTAAACTATAAAATGTACTTGCTTAAATCCTTATTTTCTACAATATCGTTTAACTTATGCTTTACATATTCCCTGTCAATAACAAATTTATTATCTTTCATATCAGGAGCCTCAAAAGAAATATCTTCCAATAACTTTTCCATAATAGTATGTAGCCTTCTGGCGCCAATATTTTCCATTTCTTCATTCAGGAAACGAGCCGTCTCGGCTATTTCTTCAATACCATCTGTTGAAAACTCCACTTTCACCTCCTCCGTTGCAAGCAGTGACATATACTGTTTGATTAAAGCATTTTCAGGTTCAGTAAGAATTCTTTTGAAATCATCCTGACTGAGGCTCTGCAATTCAACCCTTATGGGAAATCTACCCTGTAATTCAGGAATTAAGTCTGCAGGTTTCGAAAAATTAAATGCTCCTGCTGCAATGAAAAGCATGTAGTCAGTTTTAACCGGGCCGTATTTGGTTGTTATTGTGGCTCCCTCTACAATAGGAAGTATATCGCGTTGAACTCCTTCGCGAGATACATCAGGGCTAGATTTGGATGACTCTTTACCAGCTACTTTATCTAACTCATCAATAAAAACTATTCCAGATTGTTCAGCCCGCTCTACTGCCTCATTTGCAACTTCATCCATATCGATTAGCTTTTCTCCCTCTTCCTGCTGCAAGATGCGCCTGGCCTGTTTTACCGGTAACTTTTTTTTCTTTTTTTTGGCAGGAAGAAAGCTCCCAAAAACATCTTGCAAATTGATTCCCATCTCCTCCATGCCTGATCCAGAAAAAGGGGCCATTAGTGAAGTGGAGCGATCTTCAACTTCTATTTCTACCAATACCTCTTCCATCTCACCTCTTGCTAACTTTTCTTGCATTAATTTTCTCCGTTCTCTGCCCTTATCATGCTCTTCCTCGTGATTCTTTTCTGTCTCTTCATAGCTCTGCTCTTCCTTCATTCCAGATGCCTGAAATAAAAGATCAAAAGGGTTTGCACCTGATTTCTGCTGCTTAGGTGTCGGACCAAGCAAGTCAAGTAGTCTTTCTCCCGCTAGCTCTTCAGCACGTGGCTCAATTGATTTCATCTTTTCCATTTTTACAATCCGCACAGCTGTCTCCATTAAATCTCTAATTATTGATTCAACATCCCTTCCCACATAACCAACTTCTGTAAACTTAGAGGCTTCCACCTTAACAAAGGGGGATTTAACCAATTTTGCTAATCTCCTGGCTATTTCTGTCTTGCCAACTCCGGTAGGGCCAATCATGATAATATTTTTTGGAATAACTTCGTCTCTAATTTCTTCCCTCAAAAGCCTACGACGGTAACGGTTGCGGAGCGCAACAGATACGCATTTCTTTGCTTCCTGCTGGCCGATTATATAATTATCAAGTTCTGCTACAATTTTTTTTGGCGTTAGTCCAGCTTCACTTTTTAACATTTTTATTAGGCCAGAACACCTCCAGGTCTATTGTATTTCCAATACTATTATGGTATTTTTCTGCGGCATTCCACTCGGCAGATAAAAGTTCATATTCTTACCATGACTACAATATCTCTTCAGTAGTTATATCACTATTAGTATATACACAAATCTCTGCTGCTATTTGCAGAGCAATACGAACAACGTCGGAAGGATATAATTCCGTGTTTCTGACAAGTGCCCTGGCTGCCGCCAGGGCATAACCGCCCCCTGAGCCAATTGCTGTAACTCCATCATCAGGCTCTATAACCTCCCCGCTACCAGAAAGGACCAACAAAGCATCACCAGAGGCTACCACCAACATTGCATCAAGCCTTCTCAAAAAACGGTCCGTTCGCCACTCTTTAGCCAATTCTACTGCAGCACGGCGAAGATTTCCACTATAGTTTTCTAACTGTTTTTCAAACATATCAAACAAAGTGAAAGAATCGGCAACAGAACCGGCAAAACCAGCTATGACCTTCCCCTCATAAAGCTTTCTAACTTTTTTGGCATGATGCTTCATGATAATATTGCCTGCTATTGTAACCTGTCCATCTCCAGCTATGGCAACTTTTCCTTCGTCCTTTACCGCAACAATAGTCGTAGATGAAACCAATTGTAAATCCCCTTAAATTTCCATAATATAGAAAAACTTTCGATAATTCAACTCCCGCTAAGCTCTTGGGTGCGCAGCTTGATATGTCCTTTTTAAGTTCTCCTTTGTAATATGCGTATATATCTGTGTAGTAGAGATAGCGGCATGACCTAACAATTCCTGCACAGCCCTTAAGTCAGCACCAGCATTTAGCAAGTGACTTGCAAAAGAATGCCTCAGCATATGAGGGCTCACGTTTAGACGTTGTCCTGTCCTTAAAGAATATTTATGAACCATCCTTCTTATACTTCTTGCCGTTAGCCTTTCTCCAAATCTATTCAAAAAAAGGGCTGGGCTTTTTTCTCTTTTTTTATTCTTCTTTTCCAACTGCACTCTACTTCTTCTTAAATAAACCGCAATTGCCTGCAATGCAAAGCTCCCCACGGGAACTATACGCTCCTTAAACCCCTTACCATATATTCTTATGAGACCTTGTTCAAATTCAACAGAACTTATATCCATGAAAGTAAGCTCGCTTACCCTGATACCTGTCCCATAAAGTACTTCTAAAATAGCCTTATCCCTGCAACCCAAAAGGGTCTCCTGAGGAGGAACATCTAATAGCTCCAAAACTTCATCCTGGAATAAGAACCTGGGCAGTTTTTTACCCCTTTTTGGAGAAGAGACCAACTCCCATGAATTATTTTCGAGAACACCCTCACGTTTTAGAAAGTGTAAGAAACTCCTGATGGCTGACAACTTCCGCGCAATGGTGCTGCGGGCATATCTTTGTTCTTTCAATATGGCCAAATAATGCCGCAACGTCAGATAGTCAAAACTAAAACCATCATCATTCTCTTTTAGGTCTAAAAACCGAAAAAACTGCCATATATCATTCCTATAGCTTTCTACAGTCAAGAGAGCAGCATTTCTTTCTGTTTTTATAAATCGCAAAAAATCTTCCAAGAAATTGTTCATAATTTTAACCTTCTTGTCAATAGTAGCATAACCTTTTTTCTTATGCAAGCAACATTTAGAATTTTTTTTGAAAACCCGACAATATCTTTAAACTGCGCTCTGCAATTAATTCTTTTCTTTTGCGCTTGGAAACTTTTTCAACAAGAGAAGGAAATAAGCCAAAATTGACTTTCATGGGCTGAAAATTCTCTAGATTAGCTGTTGTGATATAGTGAACAAGAGCCCCCAAGGCGGTTTCATGAGGAAATACTATACTTTCGATGCTTTGAAGATACGCAAAAGCATTCAAACCTGCTAAAAGTCCTGTAGCAGCTGACTCAACGTATCCTTCCACTCCAGTAATCTGACCGGCAAAAAAGATTCCTTCATGTTCTTTCATTTCAAGATTCGGGCGCAGCAAAAGAGGAGAGTTAATAAAAGTGTTCCTATGCATGGCCCCTAGGCGAACAAACTCCGCCTCTTCCAGGCCCGGTATAAAACGAAAAACACGTTGTTGTTCGGGCCACTTCAGTCGAGTCTGAAAACCCACCATATTATAAAGAGATCCTTCTTCATTATCTTTTCTCAATTGGACTACAGCGTAAGGAGACGTAGACGTTTCAGGAAGAGAAATACCCACAGGCTTAAGAGGACCAAATCGCAGTGTCTCTTTGCCTCTTAGAGCAAGGACCTCTACAGGCATACATCCTTCAAAATATACCTGCTTTTCAAATTCTTTGCCCTGATGCACTTCTGCCTTCTTCAATTCGTTCCAAAACAATTCATATTCATCAGCATTTAAAGGACAATTAAGGTAATCATCTCCTCCTTTGCCATAGCGGGAAGCAAAAAAGGCTTTTTCTAGATTAATTGATTCATATGTGACAATAGGAGCAGCCGCATCATAGAAATATAGTCTTCCAGTCCCTGTAAAAGTTTCTATGGCAGAAGACAGGTCAGCCGATGTTAAAGGACCCGCAGCAATTATCAATGGCCTTTTATTAGGTATACTTTTTACTTCCTGATTGTGAATTTCTATCAGCGGGTGATTTAGCAAGCGGTCTGTTATAAGGCGAGCGAACCTTTCCCTATCCACTGCCAGGGCTCCCCCCGCCGGGATCTTAGTTTCCATTGCAGCATGTATAATTATTGAATCCAATCTACGCATCTCTTCTTTCAATAACCCTACTGCATTTTGCAGTGACTGAGCACGCAGAGAATTGCTGCAAACCAACTCAGCAAAATAGCCCGTATGATGGGCCGGAGTCATCTTGTCCGGCCTCATTTCATAGAGAATTACTTTTTGCCCCCGCTTAGCAAGCTGCCAGGCTGCTTCTGCACCTGCCAGCCCTGCACCTATTACAACTGCTTCTTTTCTTTCCATTCCTCACCTTCCTTTTATTACTTAACTGCTACATTTAAGGGAAAAGACAAAATACGCTTGCACCTAGCTGCTTTTTGGTTCTTTTTGCTCTTGATATCCACATTCTTTGTTTCCACATTTATATCCTGCCTTTTTTCTACGCCCTTTTGCTTCTACCATAAAATAACCGCATGTAGGGCATATTTTATCAACAGGTTTGTTCCAGGAAACGAAGTTACAACCCGGGTAGTTGCTGCAACCGTAAAATTTTCTACCTTTTTTGCTTTTTCGCTCCACAATATCTCCCTGACAGAGTGGACATTTGACGCCTGTATTCACTTTCATTGGCATGGTAAAGCGGCAATCAGGGAATCCCGGACATGCCAAAAAAACCCCATAACGGCCGTGTTTCTTTACCAGGTTTTTACTACAATTAGGACATTGTTCTTCTGTTTCCTCATCTTCCAGCTGAACTTTTTCCATTTTCTCTTCAGCTACTCGGAGGCGCTCCCGAAAAGCAGGGTAAAAATCATTTATAACATTGCGCCAGGGAATTTCTCCTGCTTCTACTTTATCAAGCTTATCTTCCATTTGAACAGTAAAATCAACATCAATAATCTCTGGGAAGAATTCTTTTAGAAGATTTACCACCACAAAACCTAAATCGGTGGGTTTAAAAGCTTTTTGTTCTCTTGCCACATATCCCCTGTTCAGAATGGTATCGATTGTCGGAGAATAGGTGCTGGGCCTCCCAATCCCCTTGCTTTCCATTGTTTTTATAAGAGACGCCTCTGTGTACCTGGGTGGTGGCTGAGTGAAATGCTGACTGGGCTGTAAATTTAGCAATGTTAACCCCTGACCCTCTTTCAGGGGAGGAAGTTGTTTCTCTTTTTCCTTCTCCTCATCTTCTCCTTCAATATAGACAGCCATAAAACCAGGGAAAATAATCTTGGAACCTGAAGCTTTAAATAAATACTGGCCTGCTTTAATATCAGCTTTTACCTGCTCTATTATAGCAGGTTGCATCTGGCTTGCCACAAAACGTTCCCAGATGAGCTTATAAAGCTTATATTGTTCTCTATTCAAAAACCCTTTAATCCCTTCTGGATCCCTGTTAACAGAAGTAGGACGAATAGCCTCGTGTGCCTCTTGGGCACTTTTTTTGGAGGCGTAATTACGCGGAGTTGATGGAAGAAAATCTACTCCAAACTGAGTTTTTATTAAATCTGCCGCCTCTTTTTGGGCTACAGTAGATATCTGGGTTGAATCAGTTCTTATATAGGTAATCAACCCGACAGCTTCTTTTCTTTTACCAACCTCAATTCCTTCATAAAGCTGTTGAGCAAGCATCATGGTTTTCTTAGAAGTAAAACCCAGCTTTCTGGAAGCTTCCTGCTGCAGAGTGCTGGTGATAAAGGGAGGTGAAGGGTTACGCTTTTTCTCTGCAGTCTGTACCTTTTTGACTACATATTCTTTTTTTTCCAACCCCTTTAATACCTGGTCTACTTCTTCCTGTTTGCTTAAGACCATTTTCTTTTTTTCTTTTCCGTATAATTTGGCTGTAAAAATCTCTTTGTTCCCACCATTTCCAAAACTTCCTTCAATGGTCCAGTATTCCTCCGGCTCAAAAACCTCTATATCTTTTTCCCGATCACAAATAAGCCGCAGAGCAACAGACTGAACCCTTCCTGCACTAAGACCCTTACGAACTTTATCCCAAAGCAGGGGGCTTAAAAGATATCCTACCAATCTATCCAAGACTCTCCTGGCCTGCTGAGCATCGATTTTATTTTTGTCCAAGGAACGAGGTTTGGAAAAGGCATCTTTGACTGCTTCCCTAGTAATCTCGTGAAACTCAACACGACAGGGCTCTTCTTCTTCTATGCCCAGTGAATTTACCAAATGCCAACTAATGGCCTCTCCCTCCCGGTCAGGGTCAGTTGCCAGATAGACTTTTCGAGACTTTTTACTGCTCTCTTTTAGTTCTTTAAGAATTTTTCCTTTACCCCTGATAGTGATATACTTGGGAGAAAAATTGTTCTCGATTTCAATTCCTAATTTGCTCTTAGGCAAATCGATGAGATGACCCATAGAAGCTTTTACCTTAAAGCTTCTTCCTAAAAACTTACTGATAGTTCTTGCCTTTGCGGGGGATTCTACAATTACAAGGTTCATTTTTTAGCCTCCAGCTTAAACCCTTTGAAAAAATTTTCCCGGTAATTGCCTGATAATTCCCTTTATCTCCAATTCTAATAGAACTGCATATAACTGGGCAGGGGCAAAACTGCTCATCCGGGCAATCTCTTCTAATTCAAGAGGTTCGAAGTGTATTATTTCCAGTACTCTTGCTTCTGTATCAAGAAGTGATTCATTACTGGCCACCTTCTCATTATATACAGAGCTCTCAGGAAAAGAAGGCAGCTCTTCCAAAACATCTTCCACTTTTTCTACTAGCTTTGCTCCTTCTTTTATCAATCGATGACACCCCCTGCTGTAGGGACTTCCTATCCCACCAGGCACAGCAAACACATCCCTTCCCTGTTCCAAAGCGAATTCAGCTGTGATAAGGGCACCACTTTTTTCTCCTGCCTCCACTACCAAGGTGCCTATTGTAATTCCGCTTATTATTCGGTTTCTTCGAGGAAAATTAGGTGGGAGAGGTCTGGTGCCAGGAGGAAATTCTGTAATAACTGCTCCCTCTTTAGAGATTTGGTCTTTCAAAGAACTATTTTCAGACGGGTAACAGATATCTATGCCACAGCCAAGAACGGCAACCGTTTTACCCCCCGATTCCAAAACCCCTTTATGAGCCCATGTATCTATTCCACGCGCCATCCCGCTTACTATTGTCAGATCATAATTTGACAATTTTGAAGCAAACTTATAAGCTATCTCTTTTCCATATAAAGTATGTCGCCTGCTACCCACTATAGCAAGACATGGTTTTTGGAAAAGATCCAGCTTTCCCGAATAATATAGAACAGGTGGAGGATCGTATATTTCTCTGAGCAGCGGGGGATAGTTAATATCATCTAAGGTGACCACTGAAAACCCCTTGTCCAACAATTCGTTCCAACTTTTATCCAGTTCAGTTTTCGTGCGTTGGCTGAAAAAGGCGGACCGCAACCCTTCTCCAAAACCATTGATACCATTAAACTCTTCAGGTGCAGCCTTCCAAGCTTTCTCCGGACTCCCAAAGTGATCCACGATTTGCTTGATTCTCATGGGACCTAGGGCAGAAATAGTATTCAAGGCATGATAGTATTTTGCTCGCGACATCACATCACCCTCCGCACTTACACAACAGAAACCATGAGCAAAAACCCATGGTTCCTGGCAGCAAGTTTCCCCTTTCTCGTTTTCTTAAAAATTCTAAAGCCCCTCATCATTTTCGTATTCCAGGATTCTGTTTTCCCAAGTTCTGATTAGCAACTTATCTGCTCCCATGGATACCAAATATTCTGGCAGCATAGGTGTTTTTCCATATCCCCGCGGTGCATTGACTATATATGTTGGTATGGCAATACCTGATGTGTATCCTCTTAGTTTTTCCATTATTTCAATACCTTCTTCAACCCTGGTACGGAAATGTCCTGTTCCTCTTACACCTTTCGCATGGAAAATGTAATAAGGTTTTATCATGATTTTTAACAATTCATGATTCAGTTTTTTCATCAGCAGAGGATGGTTATTTATCCCCTTTAGTAAAACTGCTTGATTGCCAAGACTTATACCCCGCCTGGCCAATGCCCAACAGACCTCCTTGGCAGCAGGAGTAATTTCCCGGGGGTGATTGAAATGAGTATTTACAAACAGTGGCAGGTGTCTGCCCAAAACCTCGCAAAGTTCTTCAGTTACCCTGTAAGGTATAACTACGGGGGCTCTGGTTCCTAAACGCTTTATCTCCACATGTGGTATATTATCAAGCTCAGTCAGGAGCCAGTCGAGGGTATCGTCAGATAGCATCAGAGCATCGCCGCCGGTAAGAAGAACATCCCGTATCTCCGAATGGTCAGCAATATATTGTATAGCTTCTTCCAGGTCCTCCCTAGAAGTTTGGTGATCAACTTCTCCGATATTTCTTCTACGTTGACAGTGACGGCAGTAATTGGCACACTGGTTTGTAACATTAATGATTAGCCGATCCGGATATCTTCTGGTAATAGCTGAAACAGGAGATGTGTACTCCTCCGCCATAGGGTCCATCTCCCCACTATCGTCGTAATACTCTTTGACGGTGGGAATGGTTTGCATACGCACAGGATCCAAAGGATTATTGGGATCTATAAGACTGAGATAATAAGGAACCCCTGCCCAACGAAACTTTCTACCCGTAAGAGCAATATCTTCCTTTTCCTGGGAGCTCAGTGGAATAATCTTGGCCAGGGCTTCTTCATCAGAAACACGGTTTCTTAACTGCCATTTCCAGTCCTTCCATTCCTTTTCTGAAGCTCCAAGGATTAGCTTTATCTTCTCCTGTCTCTCCTGTATCCTACCCCATTCTGAAAACCCGGTGGGAATATTCTTGCTGTATTCAAGATAATCAGCAATGCGCTCTCGCAACTCTTCTGCTCTTTTTGACGAAACTTCCCTTTTTTGCATCTCATCCATATATATAAACCTCCACTGCTTTTACCTTAATTTAAGCAACATACAAGTTTCCTCAAGCTTTTCCGTAAAATTAGTTTCATTATACCATGCAATCAGAAAAGTGTAAATAAATTGAAGTTACTATTTCCATATTAAGTAATTTATCCAATAGAGGCGATTTCGGTTATCTTGTTATTTTCATTCACTAAGACTACTTTTGGAACATAGAATTCTAAGTCTTCTGCAGAATATTGGCCATAACTAATAATGATAATAATATCCCCTGGTTGGACAAGTCTTGCTGCGGCACCGTTAAGGCATATTTCCCCACTATCACGTAAACCCTTAATTGCATAAGTTTCCAAACGTGCCCCGTTATTATTGTTAACCACCTGCACTTTTTCATAAGGAAAAATGTCAGCTTTCTCCATCAGTTCTTCGTCAATAGTTATACTTCCTACATAATTAAGATCCGCATCAGTAACTGTAGCTCTGTGGATTTTTGATTTACACATAGTGCGCCACACTTTTTACACCTCCACCAGCAAGTTATCAATTAATCTTGTTCCACCAAACTTAACCGCTACTGCTATTAGGCATTCTCCCTGCAACATAACAAGGGGTTTTATAGTAACCTTATCCGTAATTTCTATATAGTCGATTTCAGCATTTGCATGTTCCGCGATTGTTATGGCCATGGCCTCTTTAATCTTGCCTGCATCCCTTTCTCCTTTAGCAATCATCTCTTGAGCCTGCTGCAAGCTTTGAAAAAGGATTGCTGCTTCTCGCCTTTGTTGCGGTAAAAGGTTTTCATTGCGGGAACTCATAGCCAGTCCATCTTCTTCGCGAAAGGTGGGAAGAATAATCAGATCCAAATCCATATTGAGATCTTCAACCATTCTTCTCATAACAAGGGCTTGCTGAGCATCTTTCTGACCAAAGTATGCCCGTTTTGGCTCAACCAGGTTAAAAAGCTTGGCTACCACAGTGGCAACACCTCGAAAATGGCCAGGGCGAGAAGCTCCGCAAAGGTTTTCAGTCAAGTTCTCCACTTCAATGAAAGTAGCAAAACCCGGTGGATACATTTCTTTAACAAGTGGCGCAAAAATAAGATCACACCCAGCATTTTCAGCCTTTTCCATATCTTTTTCCAAGTCGCGGGGATATTCTTCCAAATCTTCTCCAGCTCCAAATTGCAGCGGATTGACAAAAATACTTATAACAACACAATCATTTTCATTGCTGGCAGTTCTCATCAAAGAAAGATGACCTTCGTGTAGAAAACCCATGGTAGGAACAAATCCAATGCTTTGATCTTTTTCTTTTATTGCTTTTATTTTTTTTTTCAGTTCAGAGATTTTGTATACTATTTGCAATATTTGGACCTCCTGTTAAGGACTTTTCTCAATCGTTTAAAACACGGTCAAGGATCTCTTGGGAAATGGAAAAAGTGTGTTTTTCCTCTGGGAAAAGACCCTGACGGACCTCAGCTATAAAATTTCCTACTCCGCTTAGCATTTCTTCTCTAGCAAAAGCATACTGTTTTACAAACTTGGGTCTTTTCCCTGTATAAAGCCCCATAACATCATGATAGACCAGGACCTGGCCATCACAAAACTGTCCGGCACCAATCCCAATCACGGGAATGGTGAGTTTTTCCGTTATTTCTCTTGCTAGCTGCCAGGGAACACATTCCAGAACTAGGAGAAAGGAACCAGCTTCTTCCAGTAGGAGGGCATCTTCGATCATTTTTCGGGCTGCAGCAGGATCTTTTCCCTGAACCTTAAAACCTCCCAGTTGTCCTGCTGACTGAGGTGTCAAGCCAAGATGGCCAACTACCGGTATTCCGGCCCCCGTAATCAACTTTACTGCCTCAATTATCTCCTTTCCACCTTCCAGTTTTACCCCCTGGGCACCGGTCTCCTGGATTATCCGCCCCGCATTTCGTAAAGCCTCTTCTTTATTAATTTGGTAAGTCAGAAAAGGCATATCGATTATTATAAAAGACCTTTTGCTGCCCCTTACAACTGCCTTTCCATGATGGATCATCTCATCCAGCGTCACAGAAAGAGTGTCCTGATAACCAAGAACTACCATCCCCAGGGAATCACCGACCAGGATAGTCTCCACGCCAGCTTCTTCAACCAGTTGAGCGGTAGGATAATCATAGGCAGTTATCATGGTGATTTTTTCTCCACTATTTTTCTTCTCTTTTAGTTCCAGAGTATTAAAGCGTTCTACCGTCACCTTGTTTATCCTCCTAACATAGTTTTTATTACCTTTTCTTTTTCCTTGTTTATGGTTCCTTTTCTAACCGCCAGCTCTGCGGTATAAATCCCCATGGAACAGTAATAAGGAAGTAGTTCTGGCTTATGTTCTTTTAAATTCTCCATGTGAGATTCAATAGTGTTAAGATCCCCCCGGGCAATAGGACCGGTCAAGGCCTGTTCAGGGTTTAAAGTTCTGATATTTTCAAGAGTGCCTTCTATTAAAGGGGTTAAAGCCTCCATGGCTTTAGAAGGTGCTATCTCCAACGGCCCATACATCCTAAGAGCCATGTCCATAAGAGAGACCAGATAATTGCAGGCAGTGCAAGCCGCAGCATGGTAGAGAGGCTTCAGAGCAGTTGGGATAGAGAGCAATTCGCCCTCCAGAGCCTCGACCAGCTGTTTTGCCAACAAGAGAGCTTTTTCGTCTCCATCAACGGCAAAAAAAGTGCCTGGAAGGGAACGAAGACCAACTTCCAGCTGGGGAAACGTTTGCAGAGGGTGAAAGGACATAATGTCGGCACCGGCCTCTTTAGCCGCAGAGAGAACAGCAGAACTGTGTGCCCCGCTGGTATGTAAAACAACCTGTCCCTTGCGAAAACCATCACGCCTGGCGATCTCTATACATACTTCCTCAATAACCTGATCAGGGGTAGTTAAAAAAACAATGTCTCCCTGAACAGCAGCTTTGTACGGCTCACTAAATACTGGGCATTCCCATAAGGTAGAAACTTTGCGACGAGTATTTTCCGTTTTCGCTGAAGCAGCCTTCAGGTGATATCCCTTTTTGGCAAGGGCAGTGCCCAATACTTTTCCCACATTTCCAGCCCCAACAATGGCTATTTCCAAAGACCAACACCCCCAAAATAAGTAAAACCTTCCTCGCCGCGAGGAAGGCACAGATCAACCCTACTTTCTAGCACCTTCTGTCCCGGTCCTTTGCGGCTCCAGGCAGATAAATAACCCTCTTCTATTTTATACAAATTAATGCAAGTATAGTTATTTGAATTAAAATGGTGCGAGTGCGTGTCCCCGCCCGATAAAATATTAGCATGTTTTCCTCTAGATTGCAATAATATTTTCCAGCACCTTTTGCAAGGGCCTTGACAAAGAACAAACAAATTCATTTTTAAGTCAAGTATCCTACATATTTACCAGGTTCTTCCATGTCCCGATAAACACTATGAAAGTCAATCCGGTAATCAAACTCGTCCCGTTCTTTATGTGCCTGTTCTTTAATATCTATATTCCGGATGATTAGCAACTCATCCTTAATATTAGAAGCCTGCAACAACTGTAAACCGGAGGGGGCCCAGACCCCGCTTCCTCCCCAAAAATAAACTCCACTTTTATCGTGGGCACCTACTGTATTAACTCCCAAGCTCCAAACCTGATTATAAGCCGCTTTGGAAGAATTCATCAGTTGCCAAAGAAAACCATAATAGTGATCGGTTTTTACATTCATCTCCGGGTATTCCCTGGTTGCCTCAGACCTCCAGGCCGCCATAGTTATAATGGCGTCCACCTCATCGGTAAAAGCATATTTCCTGGCCAGCTCTACAAAATTAAGATCGTAACAAATTAAAAGGCCATAGCGCCCCCATTTTGTATCAATTGTAAGCCTTTTATCAGTTCCTCCTTTAAAATAGCGCTGTTCGTCTTTAGGAAGAAATATCTTGTGATATATAAATTCTTCCTCATTGTAGTCGATCTCCTTATTCAGCACATAAGCAGCGTTATAAAGGGAACCATTCTTTTCTCTAACATTATTAAAAAGAACGTACTCCAACCCTTTTCCATCAGTTTTTAAGCTGTCCCAAACATTTTTAATCCAGGGTGCAATACGTTTATTTTCGCCGCTTAAAAGGTGTTCCCTTACTTGTGTAGCTTCTATATCAGAATTTGCTTCCCAAATATATCCTGTCACACATAGTTCGGGAAAAATAACAATGTTAACATCTTTATAATGGGCAAGCTCCAAAATATCTTCCATCTTATTTAAGTTTTGCTGTATATTAGCAGAAATATGAATGTTTGCTAATAGGAGATTAGGATAATCTTCATTTTCAGAAAACACTCTCTCTACAATTCGCAACTATTCCAAGCCCCCTTTCACATTACCACTATAACCATTTATCTTTTAATAAAGCAACCAAAAGCAAAACGCCATTTTCAAGGTCCTGCAAATCTACCATCTCCGAGGAGGTGTGAACATAACGACAGGGAATAGATAAAACTCCGGAAGGGACTCCCTCTCTGGAAAGGTGTATAACACCAGCATCTGTTCCACCTCTCTCCAAAACCTCCATTTGGTACGGAATGTTATTATTTTCTGCAGTCCTGACCATTAGTTCAACGACCCGAGCATGACAGATCACCGAAGAATCTTTAACCTTTATTGCAGGTCCTTTACCAAGTGAAACATCCATTTTATATTCCGGCTCCGGAGTATCTCCTACCCTGGTAACATCTACTGCCAAACCATAGCGTGGTTTCAAACTATATGTCACAGGCCGGGCACCTCTTAACCCCACCTCCTCTTGAACGGTAAAAGCAAAATTTATACCATGCGGTAAAGAAGCAGGCAATCTACGCATCGTCTCAATAAGAAGGGCGCAACCTGCACGGTTGTCCATAGACTTGCCTATCAACCGGGTGCATTCCTGGCTAAACGCACTTACTAATACTGCTGTATCACCAATTTTCACTTTTTCCAACGCTTCTTTTTTGCTCCGAGCACCGATATCAATAAACATTTTATTAAAATCTAGTTCTGTCTGGTCCTTAACTTTTTCCTGTGATATTACCCCGGAGGTCCCATTTCGAAAAACAATACGGCTGCCCACCAACGTGTTTTTAGGCAAACCACCAATGTTTGTAAAACGAAGAAAACCATTTTCATCAATAAAAGTAACCATCAATCCAATCTCATCCATATGAGATACTATAAGAAGATCCCCTTCAACTCCTTTAGGACCTTTATAAGCGACCAGATTACCCAGGTTATCTTCAAACACCTCTTCACTCAAGCCTTTGATCTCCTTTTTTATAAGAGAACGAACTGTTTCTTCCGAACCAGAGGGGCCAAAAGAATCAACAAGCCTGGAAAGCAGATCTTTCATTTTTACAACCCCTTTTCTACAATGGAATTCAAAAAACCATCCACAACCTTTATCAGGTTTTTCCAGTCACGTAAGTTCAATAGGGAGGAAGGAGAATGCAGGTACCTGCAGGGGGTAGAAATTACTCCGCTCATAATACCATCCCTGGAAAGGGAAATTGCGCCGGCATCGGTAAAACTTCCAGGAAAACGACGAAACTGGAAAGGTGTTTCATCATTTTCAGTGACTGTCACCAAGCGCTCCAAAATTTGAGGATGAGTTATAACTGAATCATCCCTTAAGGTAAAAGCTGGCCCTTTCCCCAACGAAGTTGCATGGTCATGCTCCTTTATATCAGGCAAGTCAGCAGCGGTGGTAGTTTCGATCACCAAGGCAATACGAGGGTTTACCCGGTATGCTGCAACTTTGGCCCCTCGCAACCCCACTTCCTCCTGTACTGTAAAAACACCCGTAAATGAAAGAGGGCAATCTTTTTTCAAAATCTCCAAGAGAGCTGCACAGCCGGCCCTGTTATCCAAAGCCTTTCCAGAGAAAAGATCGTCCTGCAGTGCTTGCCCTTCAGCTAAAAAAGACACATAATCTCCCACTTTAGTTGCTTTCTCCGCATCCTCTTTATCTTTAGCACCTATATCAATAAATAGTTTATCAAACTCTACTGCTTTACCGCGTTCCTCTTTTTTTTGCAGGTGCACTGCCTTAGCGCCTATCACCCCGGGGACATTATCAGGTCCCACCTGCACAGACGTGGAAAGAAGAAGTCGTTCATCTACCCCGCCGACTGGATATATCTTTAGATGACCGCTTTTTTCTATTGAAGCTACCATCAGCCCGACTTCGTCCATATGGGCCGCCAGCATGATTCCTCCTTCTTGGCATTTATCTTTTCCTTTAAATGCATATAAGTTTCCCATAGAATCAGTCGCAGATGAAATCCCCAAGCTATCTAACTCTTCTCTTATGAAGGTTCTTACCCTGGATTCATCACCTGAAACACCGGAAATTTCAGAGAGTTCTTTTATAAGCATGACAGTCCCTCCGTAAAAACGCTATCTACCTCGGTCACAAAAGAAGCCAGCAATTTGCCTCCTATTTTTATATCCTCCATGTCTACCAGTTCTACAGAAGTATGCATATAACGCAAAGGGACAGAAAGAAGTCCTGTGGGAATACCCTCCCGGCTCACCTGGATAGCTCTGGCATCTGTTCCAGTGGCTCCAGGGGAAAAATCATTCTGATAGGGTAAATGCTGCTCTTCCGCAACCTCAGTCAGTTTCCTGGCTACAAGAGGATGGATATTGGGTCCTTTCGTGATTACCGGACCTTTTCCCAGGGAAGAAACCTCGTGTTCAGCTGCCCCAGGAAAATTGCCATGGCAGACATCTACAGCGATACCGATATCTGGAGAAAGACCATAAGTGGAGACAACAGCACCCCTTGTCCCTACCTCCTCTTGAACAGTAGCCACCAAATAAAGATTTGCCCTATGATTAATATCTTTTAATTCACGAGCACACTGCCAGAGCATTGCTACACCAGCGCGATCATCCAAAGCTTTGCCAGCCCTGCAACTATGCAATAAAGAAAGAAAACTTCTCTTCAGGGCAACTAGTGAACCCACCCTCACCATTTCTTTTATTTTTTCTGGAGCTAGGCCGGTATCAACAAAAAGATCCTCCATATTGGTTCCAGAAGCTTTCTCCCCTTTTTTGCGCAAGTGAGGTGGTTTACAGCCAATAATCCCTTCAAGAGCTTTCTGGCCATAGACAGTTACCGCTTGCCCTGGAAGAGTTCTGGTATCAAAGCCACCTAAAGAAGTAAAGCGTAGAAAACCGTTTTCTTCTATTTTAGTTACTATTAAACCTATTTCATCCATATGTGCACATAAAAGAACAGAAGGGGCATTTTTATCCCTTCCCTTTTTGTAGAAAACAAGATTTCCTAGATTATCTTCCTTGCTTTCATCAATATAAGGAGAAAAAGCGTCAGATAAAAAAGAAATAATGTTTTTTTCAAAACCGGATATACCATCTTTTTGGGTCGCTTCTTTTAGAAATGTTTGTAGATCCATTGCTGCCCACTATCCTCCTATATCATTGTCTGTATAGTTACTATAACCTTTTATCAGCCACCATTTAACTCCTGAGAAAGTTCTTTCTGCAATGCAGAAGTAATCCTATATACCTTTTCAGTCTGGGGCACAGTTAATGTTCCAGCCCCACAGCTAGGAGTAAGGAGGTATTGTTTTCTAAGTAGTTCTTCGCTGACTCCTCTTTTTGCCAACCTCTCTATCCCCTGATAATACCTGGCCTTCAAGGAAGCCACACTTTCTTTTTCTATAGCATCAGAAGTTGGAATAAGGCCCCAGGCCAAGCACCCACCCTGTTGTAAAAACCTTTCTACCTCTTCAGTGTATACTAAAAGGGAATCAAAATACGCGTAAGCATCAAAATTAACAATATCCACGGGAAGGTTGAAAAATATGGACCAATCTACTCCGGAGCAACTATGTACTCCGCAATATGCTCCTTCACTCGTCACCGCAGAGACTACTTGGCTCAAACTTTCTGCAATGTCATCTTTAGAAAGGGATACATACGAAGATTGTCCAAAGGCAAGTAAAGCTGGTTCATCAATAAAAAGGACCACTGGCCGAGAAAAATCGGACAAAGCTCTTACCTGAAAACGCGCAACAAGGCAAAGGGTCTTTGTCAAAATATCACGCAAGTTTGCATGGTAAAATGCGCTTGACCCATCTGCAGCATTTACCCCCAACCCTACTGAGAGAGGGCCGCTAAGATGCCCTTTTAAAAAAAGCGGGCTTTCTGAGTAGTCCTCCCAATTCTCTTCTAAAAAGCGGTAGAAGCCGGTAGCCGCATCCTGGGGAAATGCAAAAAAGGAAAGGGATTCTTTCGCATTCCTACTACTCTCGACATTGTCACCAATATTTAGTTCTTCTTCTAGTTGCAAATATAAATGATAGAAGCGCTCCTCTTTTTCTATCCAGTCTTCACTGTGGTCATAAAAAAAGGGGGTTTCCCCCCCTTCGGTATTTAAAATGTTCAGCCTTTGCAAAGGAGTAAGATACTGCCGCACGAAACTTTCTGTACTTCCCCGCTCCGGAAGCTGCGGCCAGTGGGGACCATATGGCAGGGTGTCTCTTATAAGCTTTAAAGCGGAATCCACTTCTTTATAAGGCATACTACCGATACCAGTTGCGAGACCATGTAGTAAACTTGTATCTTTTTTCAATCATAAGACCTCCTTCAAAAGAATTAACAAATTCATGCATAAATAAACCTTTTTTGCATTTAAAAACTGGAATCAAGAGCCTGAGTAATTAATGTGTGGAAGTAACGACATACTCCTCTTCAGAAGTTAACTTTTTCATAGCTTCTTTGAAATTCACAAAGGAAGGAATCTCCTCATAAAGCAGTCCGTACTCGATACTGTCTACCAGGGCTATCCAACTAGCCTCAATAATGTTCTCAGAAACCCCTACAGTGCCCCACCGTTTATCTCCGTTCTGGGAAGTGATCAAAACTCTTACTTTAGCTGCAGTAGCTTCATCGCCATCAAGCACCCTAACTTTGTAATCTACCAACTTTATTTGTTTCAGGGCAGGATAGATACCTTCCAAAGCTTTGCGTAAGGCATTATCCATAGCATTAACAGGCCCGTTCCCTTCAGCCGCGGTATGAACCATTCTATCGCCTACTTTAACTTTGATAGTAGCCTCAACATAAAGATCATCACCACGCCTTTGTTTATCAACAATTACACGGAACCCTTCCAGTTTAAAAAGAGGTTTATAAGCTTTCAATGTTTTCCAGATCAAAAGCTCGAAAGAGCCTTCTGCACCTTCAAACTGGTAGCCCTGATGCTCCATATTTTTCAAAACCTTTAGCACATCTTTTGCCTCAGGGAAATCGTTTAAAATCTTTTCTTTTTTTTCCTTGATCTGAAAGAGAATATTGCTTTTCCCAGACAACTCAGAAATAAGTACTCGTCTTTTATTGCCAACTTCTTCGGGGTCAGCGTGTTCATAGGTCTTGGTGTGTTTGGCAACAGCATCAACATGAATTCCTCCCTTGTGGGCAAATGCATTTCTACCCACGAAAGGCTGATTGTCTTGAGGAACCATGTTAGCTAGTTCAGCCACCACCTTAGAAATCCTGGTTATCTCTTTCACCTGTAGTTTGTCTAACCCTTCCATTTTCAACTTAAAATACATGTCGGGTATAATTGTACAAAGATCTGCATTACCACACCTTTCACCGTAACCGTTAATGGTGCCCTGAATTTGAACTGCCCCTGACTGCACGGCAATAATGGAGTTAGCTACAGCCATACCACAATCGTTATGGGCATGGATACCCAATGGAATGCTGACCTCCCTTGTTACCTCCTCAATGATTTGCTGTAATTCGAGCGGCATTGCTCCTCCGTTTGTATCACAAAGAACAATGCAATCCGCCCCACTTTCCGCAGCAGATTTTAGGGTGTCCATTGCGGCACGAGGGTTACTTTTATAACCGTCAAAAAAATGCTCGGCGTCAAAAATAACCTCGCGGCCATTGTTTTTTAGATATTGAACCGTATCAGCTATCATAGCAAGGTTCTCATTAATTGTAGTTCCCAGAGCATGAAAGACATGAAAGTCCCAACTCTTACCAACTACAGTGACAACCTTGGTGCCTGCATCCATCATTGCTCGGACGTTTTCATCAGTACTTACATCTACATGCGCGTGGCGAGTACTGCCAAAAGCAGAAATTCGGGAATTGCTGAGAGAAAGATCTTTAATACGAGAGAAAAACTCCAGATCTTTAGGGTTGGAACCTGGCCAACCCCCTTCTATATAATCTATACCTAATTCATCCAAAAGCTTCACTATCTGCAATTTATCACTTACAGAAAAAGAAATACCCTCTCTTTGTGCACCATCTCTAAGAGTGGTATCATAAAATTGGACCCTCTCCATTGTTTGATTTAACCTCCGTAGATAAACATTCTTTCTTGCAGTAATTAGGGTTATTATACTATATGGCCCGGGGAGTGTCTACCGCTGTTAGACAATTTCTTGATGTAAGTTATATAACCCTATTGCAAGTTCTTCAATATAGTTTGCCCCTTTTGCGCCCCTCTCCAGAACATCCAACCAGCGCAAGGGTATAGAACTTTTCCCTCTATATCCACCGGCTATGGCTCCGGCCATGGCTCCAATTGTATCAGTGTCCCCACCGAGACCTACAGCATAAACAACAGTCTCTTCAAAATCATGATGGTGAGTTAAAAAAGCATAAATTGCTGAGGGTACTGAATTCATGGCCCTGCTGTCATTGCCGAGTTTTGCTACTACCTCCTCTACATCCGGTTTTATTTGGATAAGCTCCTCTATAACCTCTAACGAAGCAAGGTACGGTGAATCTGCAGAAAACTCATTTTTCAGGTCCTGCAAGTATTTGGTTATATCCAGCACGTCCTCCGGGTCAGATGCTACTGCCTGAGCTACGGCAAGAGCCTGCAGAAAAGCACCTTCTTTACCCCAAGGGTGGGCATGAGTTAAGGAACTGGAAGCATAAGCCACTTCTTTTAACTTATGTAAATTATAATGATAAAGGCAGCCTACTGGCGCTATACGCATGGCTGAACCGTTTCCATAGGAACCATCTTTGAAAATTCTCTTCCCAACCTCTTCCCAGTTAGTGCCTGCACGAATCAATTCCATGGCACGCTTACTACCAGTGCCATAACCCCTCTCCAAGCTAAAATTTTCTAATAATGCTTTGGCCAGATCTGCACCGTCAAAATCACCGCAACGCAGCAGGCTCTCGGCCAAGGCAATCATCATTTCCGTATCGTCGGTATATGTTCCCTTCCCCAGCCGGGCTTCCAGCATCTCTCTTACTTCGCCGTAGCGCTTCTTTATTGAAACAGCAGAAGCCCCCTCAAGCGGCATTCCCAAGGCATCCCCGACATGAGTCCCTAAAAGTGCCCCGCAAAACTTATCATGAAGATCCATTGATAATTCCCTCCTTAGAAAAGTGATATGCTTTTTAACCAAAATGCTTCAAATTCCTATTGGAAATGTTAAAGAGAAAATAACATAATTACAGTAGTTTTGGTTTATGTGGTTTTTCGATTCTTATGACTAAATTCCTGCTTTACCCTATCACTTTTTGCAAAGCCAATCCTACTGCTCTTCTGGGATCAACAGCCTATTATGCTAATAATAAATATCCTGCAGTAGAGCAGCTTGATATGCAACTTCCGACATTATTTATTAAAAACTAAAAAGCCTCCCCATAAATTATTCCAAAAGGAGAGGCCAAAACAGCACCTTTGCTGCTGAGACACCACCGCGTAAATATAACCTACAATAAAAAACATTCCTTTTCAAAACAAATAACCCGGCTAAGTCAATATTTTTACAGGCAATTTCAAGTATCATATTAACCTTTGTATATTCCAGTTGCACACATTTCCTTCCTTTTTAGAGCCGTCGCCTCCGATTTACTGCTGCACCATTTGATAAATACGCCGCCCTTCCCTGGGATCCAAGGCTACCGCCTCACATTTATCACAAATAAGTCCGAAAGCATTAAACACTAATTCCAGATTCTCTTCTTCTTTTCTCCACACAAATGGTGATAAAAAGCGTCTCATGTCACCACAGGCGAAGATACATTTAAATTCTCTCATGGAATTTCACCACCCCCGGAAGAGATAGCCTTCTACCTAACAACTGCAAGAATATTCTAACATATTAGGATATTGCACGCAAGCAGCGCAACCCGCCAATATACAACCAGAATCTTCTATATATGCATCTGGCAAAACAAAAACCTTACCTGGCAGTTTTTTTCTGGCTCTTCTAAGCCTGCTCGTGCTCTCTCTAACGGTATGGTTCGCC
>CAZMLU010000011.1:0-42261 GCA_964567295.1 uncultured Desulfovibrionaceae bacterium | reverse complement strand
CACCAGTCTTTCCAGCATGTTTACCCCTCCCTGCTTTATTCTATAACCATAACTACATCGTCTGTATTAACCGTTGCTCCCTTGGCTACATTAACGGATTTTACTACGCCGGAAACGGAGGAAGTAACTTCGTTTTCCATCTTCATCGCTTCCAAAATAAGCAGGACATCTCCTTCGTTTACCTTCTCACCTACGCTTACTTTGACATCCAAAACGGAACCAGGCATGGGGGCCAGTACTTTTTCTTCTCCAGCTGCACTTTTCGTCTCCTGCTTCTCTTCTGCAGGCTTAGGTGATGGAGCTTTAGCAGCAGGAGCACTGGAGGCCGAAGATGGTGCCTCTTCTTTTACTCCAGCAGGTGATGATTGAGGGGTGTTTGTTTTGCTTTCGTGTATTTCTTCCACTTCAACTTCAAAGGGTTGTCCATTAACAAGTACTTTAAATTTTCTCATCTAAATTTCCCCTTTCTAAATAACATAAAATCTTGCCTGGTCTGAACGGATCTCGTTCTTCCTGACTGAGACCAAAAATTATTGGCCTGTTGAAGCGGCCTCACCTGCTTGATCCTGAAACCCGAAGCCGAACCTGTTTCCAGGACATACATAAGCGCCCCCAACGCTGCAGCCACTTCAAGTTTTTCTGTGCCTTTATCACCTTCCACGGCAGAGGGCTTTGAAGCTGTCTCTTCCACCGTCTTATCTTGAACAGAAGTAGCTTCCCGGGCAGGCAAAGAGGGATTATCAATTTTTTTCTTTCGTGGAGCAATTACTTTATTAAATCCCGTCAAAACAAAAGCCAGTATTATTAATGTAAATACTACAACTAAAAATCCAACAACAGCTACTTCAATTCCAAAAGCTATATCGCTCAAAAATATCACCCGCCTCCTGCTTATTATTATCTATCGAATTGCTTCCCATATACCTTATACCTTCCCCTGCGTTATTCTAAGCCACCGATGCCCATTTTTTCCTACAAAAAATATTCTTTACTAACCTTTTAAAATCCTTTTTTTACAAAATTTAAATCTTTAACTCCATCATCTTATCTTTTATAAAGCTTTTAATATCTTCCAGAGAAGAATAACCCAACGTAACAGAACCAATATTCTTTGAAGGACCTATATCATCTCCATGGAAGTCGGAACCACCGGTTATAACAAGACCGTGTTCTTTAGCAAAATTTAGATAGTGATTAACGGTAGCTTCATCGTGTTCTGGATGGTAAACTTCTATGCCTTTCAACCCCGCTCGGATCAACGCCGAAATGTATATATCATCATTATTGAGTCCGGGATGCGCTAATACAGGAAACCCACCCGCTTTTTGTATAACAGCTATAGCCTCACTTGGAAGAAAAGGCTTGCGTTCCACATAGGCCGGACAACCGTGACCGATATAAAGTTTGAAAGCTTCCTCTGAAGTGTTACAATAACCTTTTTGGCACAGAACAGCTGCCAAATGTGGTCTTCCAACTACTCCCCCTTTCACCTTGGCCAATACTTCATCAAATTCTACAAAAACATTCATTTTCTTTAGTCTGTCGATCATTTTTTGCATTCGCAAACGGCGCTCTCTATGTTTTTGCAGTAACGTTTCTTGTAATAACGAGTTTTCTGGATCACAATAGTAACCCAAAAGATGAATTTCTTTCTTTTTATAAAAAGCACTAAATTCTATGCTTGGCACTATCTCTACTGAACATTTGACCGCCCCGTTCTTTATTTCTTTCAGCCCCTTCATGGTGTCATGGTCTGTTATAGCCACGGCAGCCAAGTTTCTTTTGCAAGCTTCTTTAACTACCTGAATGGGACTGTAAAGGCCATCAGAAGCAGTAGTATGCACATGAAGATCTATAAGCTTCATTAAGTAGATCACTCCAAATGATAATTATGCGAATACAGGAGAGTGGAAAGGCGCTCAAATACTAATAGTTACCAACAATGAATCTGAAGTATGTTTCATTTAATTTTACATGTGTTTGCTAAAATTACTTACCCGTAAACTATACAATAAAAACACATTTTATTCAATTGCTAAACCAGGTAGAGATCTTCTATTTAAACAAAATACACACCTTTTATAAGGAGTGCAATGAAAAAATGGATATGCTCTTTGTGTAATAAAAAATATACTGAAAAAACTACCGGGGTTCAACAATTAATTTGATAGCCGTTCTCTCTTCCCCATCAATCTCAATGTCAGTAAAAGCGGGTATGCAGATAAGATCCAACCCGCTGGGTGCTACAAAACCTCTGGCTATAGCCACTGCTTTTATAGCCTGGTTTAATGCTCCTGCTCCGATAGCTTGAAGTTCCGCTCCTCCACGTTCTCGCAAAACTCCCGCAAGCGCTCCTGCTACAGAATTAGGGCTAGATTTTGCTGAAACTTTTAATACTTCCATCGAAAAATAGTACCTCCTTTAGACAAAACATTTGGTGTAGTTATTATATTATCATATTCTTGAATCTTTAAATATTTCCTGCTTTATTTTAAAAATTTTAAAAATATTACTCAGCTAATTTTATTAAAGTTACAGAACATTTATGCGTAATAAAGAATACCACTTCAATATCATATCCTTCAGTTAAAATTCTTCAAAAAAAAGTGCCATAAGGCACTTTTACCAAAATCAAAATTTACCTAGCGTATTCTACGGCTCTTGTCTCCCTTATTACGGTTACCTTTATCTGCCCAGGATACTCAAGCTCGTGCTCTATCCTTTTCACAATATTTCTGGCTACCTGCACAGATGAAAGATCATTAACTTTGTCTGGCTTAACCATAATACGTATTTCACGCCCTGCTTGAATTGCAAATGCTTTTTCTACACCTTCAAATGAATCGGCAATCTCCTCTAACTTTTCCAGACGTTTTATATAAGCTTCCAGAGTCTCTCTTCTGGCCCCTGGCCTAGCTGCAGATATAGCGTCAGCAGCTTGAATTAAAACACTTTCCATTGTTATAGGTTCTATATCACCGTGATGGGCACCAATTCCATTAATAATTTCAGCAGATTCGCGGTATTTTTTAGCCAGTTCCGCGCCATTTACGACATGAGGCCCGTCTGTTTCATGGTCCAGCGCTTTTCCTATATCATGCAATAATCCCGCTCTTTTCGCCAGCTTCACGTCTAAACCCAATTCTGCTGCCATTATTCCTGCCAGGTTTGCGACTTCAATAGAATGTTTGAGCACATTTTGACCATAACTAGTACGAAACTTTAATCGTCCCAGCATCCGTATTAACTCTTGATGAAGCCCGTGCACACTCACTTCAAAAGCAGCCTGTTCACCCTCTTCGCGAATCTGAACTTCTACTTCCTGCCGGGCTTTCTCCACCATTTCTTCAATACGGGCAGGGTGTATCCGACCATCAACGATAAGCTTTTCAAGGGCTATTCTAGCTATCTCCCTTCTAATGGGGTCAAAACCGGACAATATTACCGCTTCCGGAGTATCATCAATAATGAGATCGATACCAGTAAGAGTTTCCAGGGTGCGAATATTACGTCCTTCTCTGCCGATAATACGACCCTTCATCTCATCATTAGGCAAGTTTACCACCGATACAGTAGATTCGGAGACGTGGTCCGCAGCACAACGCTGAATCGCCTGCGTAATGATATCCCTGGCTCGTTTTTCTCCTTCTTCCTTGGCATTTTCCTCAACATCTTTTATCAGTTGTGCGATTTCGTGCTGAATTTCGTCATTTACTCTTGCCAACAAAATTTCTTTAGCTTCATCCCTTGATAGGCCAGATATCCTTTCTAACTCAGCCAACTGTTCTTTATATTTTTCTTCCAGCTTAGCCTGAATACGGGAAGTTTCTTCATCCCTATTTTTAACTTCCGCCTCTCTCTTTTCCAAAAAAGAAGCTTTCTTATCCAGACTCTCTTCCTTTTGTAAAATTCGTTTTTCTAAGCGCTGCAATTCGGAGCGTCGTTCTTTGGTCTCTTTTTCCTGTTCACTGCGCAGCTTATGAAGCTCTTCCTTAGCCTCCAAAACCTTTTCCTTTTTTAAAGATTGCGCTTTTTCTTCAGCCTCAGCTTGAATCTTTTTCGCTGCTTCTTCAGCAGAAGCTATCTTTGCTTCAGCTAGATATTTGCGGATTTGATACCCCGCTCCCAAACCTACCAATATACCAATTATTACAATAATTATCATTAAAATGTCCAATTAACAAATCTCACCTCCTGTTGTATATTAACTTCTAAAAAGAAAAAATAAGCTGCAGGATCACAGCTTAAAATAGAACGGCTTTCTTCATCCTTGTAAAAAAGTACAGAATGAGTAACAGCTTACTACCCACAGATTTATATCAATTGCCTTTTCCAGGCACTCTTCCATGGCAATCTATTTTAAGAGACCCTGCTATTATAAGTGTCTCATCGTTCCTACTATAATTTTATCCCTTTTGCCAGGGTTATGTCAAGTAAAGAAACATTTTTGTTCGCTCTGTATTACCCTCTAAAAAGAAAGATTTGCTTATTAAATGTCCATTTAACATCAATTGATAACTTGCTCTTCTTTTCCTCCCTTTTTTTCAGGTGCATCTTCTCTTTGCTCCTTTTTTATTTCTGTTTCGTTAATTATTGGAGACAAGTTGAAAAGTGTTCGGAGTTGCTTTTCAATTTCTTTGAACATCTCTATATTATTTTTTAATATTTCCCTGGCATTTTCTTTTCCTTGACCCAGCTTTTCATCACCGTAGGAATACCAGGTGCCACTCTTTTTGATAATATCTTTTTCGATTGCTAAGTCGAGGATGCATCCTTCCTTGGAAATGCCTTTTCCATAAATAATATCAAATTCTGCCTGGCGAAAAGGCGGGGCCACTTTATTTTTGACAACCTTGGCCTTTGTTCTGTTTCCGATCATCTCATTGCCTTGTTTTAGGGGTTCCATTTTTCTTATATCCAATCTTACAGAAGCATAAAATTTTAATGCCCTACCTCCCGGTGTTGTCTCCGGATTGCCGTACATAACACCAACTTTTTCCCTCATCTGATTAATAAAAAGAGCTATGGTATGGGATTTGCTAACTGCGCCTGATAATTTTCTCATGGCCTGTGACATAAGCCTGGCCTGCAACCCGACATGGGTATCACCCATTTCCCCTTCAATTTCAGCCCTGGGAACCAACGCCGCTACAGAATCTACAACGAGGATATCAATGGCACTGCTCCTTACCAGAGCCTCCGCAATCTCTAAAGCCTGCTCCCCCGTATCGGGTTGAGAGACTATCAGCTCATCAACATTGACACCTAATTCCTTTGCATATGCCGGATCCAAAGCATGTTCTGCGTCAATAAAAGCAGCAAAACCACCTTGTTTTTGGGCTTCAGCGACCACATGCAACGCCACTGTTGTTTTCCCAGATGATTCGGGACCAAACACCTCAACGATTCTTCCCCTAGGGATACCTCCAACTCCAAGAGCTATATCCAGAGGTAACGCTCCGGTAGACACAACAGCAACATTTGCATATGCTTCCGAGCCAAGTTTCATGATGGAGCCTTTGCCGTGCTGTTTTTCTATGTGCAGAAGCGTCGACTCTAGAGCTTTTTTCTTTTCCTTGTCTCTTTCCATACTTAAAACCTCCTCATTTTCATTAATATCTGCCCAACAATAATCTAAGAATACATTGCAGGAAACAAAGGAAATTTCTCTAAGATGTTATATTTTGCCCCAGATGAATGCAAAGTGCTCTGCATCAGGCAAAACCTATCAACATGTAGAGGGTTAACGCAGCACCATTCTTTTTTCAAAAGGTCTTCTGTAATACTTGCTTCTTCTTTTTTAATTCTTCTCCCCAGGGTAAGATGCGGGACAAAATTAGCTTTATTCTTTAACTTACTCTTGCTTTTCTTCCCATGCTTTTCCTCAAGCACACTCTCCAGTTTTTGGCTATACACTTCCTCTATACCTGACGATAGAAGGTTTAACTGTTCTGCACCTTCATCAACACCGATCCAGACCACCCTTGGGTTTCTGAGATTAGGAAAACCCCCCAACCCGGAAAGGGTAATTTTAAAAGAGCTCAATCGTCTTCCCAGATCTTCCAGAGAAGGGGAGAGGCAGGATATACTTCCTGAATCAATCTCTCCCAAAAATTTCAAAGTAATATGTAACTGCTCAGGTTTCAACCAGCGAATCCCTTTGGTCTTCTCCTCGAGGCATTCTTGAAGACCTACAAGTTCTTCTTTTAAGCTGTCACTCAAGTTAATCGCAAGAAAAGCCCGCACTCCAAAATTTCCTTTCTTGGTTAGTCGCCAGATTCTATTTATTAATTTCCATTATAAAGTATATTATCCTGCTTATAATTAAATAATTTTTAAAAATAAAACGTTTAGAGCTTATAAATGTTATTCAATTGATTTGCGGAAAAAGCTTAGTTCTCTCAGCACGGTCATAGGGTCCTTTCTATTTTACGACTTTTTCTCCAGAGCTTTTTCAAAACTGCATCCTGCAAATCCTGAGGAGAATTTTGAAGCCTACCAACTTGCACATCTACCAACAGGTCTTGTAATACCTTTCCCACTTGCGGACCCTGACCCATTTTTTCAGCAATAAACGCCCCGGATATCTTAAGCTCTTCAGGATATAAGACCATTTTTTCTAGCACCTTTTCAAGTATTACGTTCATCTCCATAAGAAAAGAATCATTTTTATCATGCATTCCCCTGGCTTTATCGTCAGCATAAGATAGTTGAATGAGCTGGTGCACGGCCTCCATAAAATGTTGCCTATCAGGGAAATCCCGGGCGCATTTTTTTGCCCATCGGATAGCACTATTTTCATCAATAAAGTTGAGGTCCATATGATGTTTAACCAACCAGGGAACGCGCTGGAAGACAGTTCCCTCCGTCTTTAATCTCTGCAGTATATTTCTGGCAACAACCTCACCACGTTTTGCATGTCCGTAATCAGCAACTTCTCCTTTACTATTATAACATCTGACTCCTTCTGCTCCCTTGGCAATATCGTGGAGCAATGCTGCCCAACGTAAAATTTTAGAAGGACTTACGGCATTCACCGTTTGAAAAGTATGTTCTAAAACATCGTAGCAATGATAACGCGGGTTTTGTTTTATCCCATATAAGCTAGAAATCTCAGGTAGGAAAGGAACCTCTATTTTTTCTCCCTCCGCCTTTAAGGTGCACGGCATTTCCAAAGCCCCCGTCTTAACAAGCATTTCTAAGCCTAATGAGGGCATTTGGCTAACAAGTATCTTCTCTAATTCGTCTCGTACTCTCTCCACCGACAACACCTTGAATCGTTTGTGTACCTCTTTATCCTTAATTGCAGATACAATATCATGATGGATATCAAAGCCGGTACGGGCAATAAATCGGGCAGCACGCAGCAGTCGCAAAGGATCTTCCAGGAAGCGTTCCCTTGGCTTTCCCACACAGCGAACAACCTTTCTTTCTAAATCTTCCCAACCTCCAAAGGGATCTATAATCTCCCCTGAGGCATCCATGGCCATAGCATTTATGGTAAAATCACGTCGAGAAAGGTCGCTAAATATATCATTAAGAAACGCAACTTTTTCGGGTCGGTGCGGATCAGCGCCGTAGGATTCGGAGCGCATGGTAGCGACTTCGAAAGAACTTCCATCTACTATCAAATTTATTACACCCCAAGATGAACCCTGGGTCCACACCTTCCAACCGGCTTCTTCAGCAGCACTAATTATTTCCCCTGGCCGGCGATCAGTTACAAAATCATAATCAAAAGGTGTTTGTAGCATTAACAAATCTCGCACGCATCCACCTACTAGATAACAGGCAAACCCGTTTTCTGACATTTTATTTAGTATTTTTTGTACTGCAGAAGGAAATATAAACTTCAAGTCATGTTCACTCCATGGGGAAATAAATTAATTAGAGATTCATTCGTGGATAGAAAATACCTGCCTCGCATTATTATGGAAACAAAGCTAAACAGGTATAAATAAGCACTAACAAGTTTCTATTTGCTCAATCTAATAAGGTTCTTATTTTCATAAAAATAATAAAACCCAGAGAACAGTGTCAAAATGATCGCAATTAGAAGAGCCAAGTAGGAGATGGTAGAAGCAGGGTAAAGAACCAGCAGGCTCCTAAGCCAGTCCCCGGGAGGATATATGTTTGCTTTTAAGGCCATGTCCACGATAAGCGTTACAACCATAACTATCTGGGCGACGGTCTTAAATTTACCCCATTTATTGGCAATGATAACTACTCCTTCTCCGGCAGCCACTAAACGTAAACCAGTAACGGCAAATTCCCTGCTAATAATTAAAAAAGCGACCCATGGGCTTAGTGCATTCAAGGCTACCAGTGAAATCAAAGCCGCAGAGATAAGAAGCTTGTCGGCTAAAGGGTCCATAAATTTACCGAATTTAGTAATACTCTTCTGTTTGCGAGCTACATAGCCATCCAAAGAGTCTGTTGCTGCCGCCAAAATAAATATTGCCGCAGACCAAAATTCACCATACGGGATTACTCGGACCAGTAAAAAAATCATAAATATTGGTACAAGTATTACTCTAGCTATCGTTATCTTATTTGCCAGATTCATAACTGGATGCCTCTCCTCTCAACTCGTATGCACCAACTCCTGAAATTATAGCCTTAATAAAATCTCCAGGAGCTGCCTTATATATTCCTGAGACAGAAGTTTTTCCATCAACATCCGGCGCTTGAGAAAATAGCCTTCCGGAAATAGTTTTCTTCCCATAGTCTACAGAATCTACCAGCACTGGTAACTCCTTTCCCAGAAGCAACCTATTTAAACCACGAGAAATCTCGTTTTGCTGTTCGATAAGTATTTCCAACCGGTGTTTTGCTTCTGTCTGCACTACTCTGGGTTCCAGAGTATATGCAGCAGTTCTTTTCTCTGGAGAAAAAGTAAAACCTCCGACTCTTTCAAAGGGCTTTGCTTTCAAAAAATCTAGAAGCTCCTGAAATTCCTTTACTCCTTCTCCAGGAAAGCCAACCATTACAGTAGTCCTAAGAGCAACCCCTGGAATTTTTTTCCTTATTTCATCATAAAGGTTATACACTTCTGCACTAGTGATCTTCCTGCCCATCGCCTTTAATATATTAGAATTTATATGCTGGAGGGGTAGATCAATATACTTACAAATCCGAGGTTCTTGAGCTATAACATCTAATAATGTTGAAGAAATCCGAGATGGATGAGTATAAAGAAGCCTTATCCAATCAATTCCTTCAACCTGGGCCATTTTCTTTAATAGCACGGGGAGCATCTCTTTTCCATAAAGATCCAATCCATAAGCTGTTGTATCTTGCGCTACAAGGTTTATCTCTCTGGCTCCCAGTTTCTGTAGAGCTTTTGCTTCGGATATAACCTCCTCTATTTCCCTGCTGCGTAACCGACCTCTCAATAAAGGAATAAGGCAATAAGAACATCTGTTATTACAACCTTCAGCAATTTTTAGGTATACACTGTGGGGAGAAGCTGTAATAAAGCGCTTTTTGGGCCTGTCTTTGTATTTTTGCAAGATTTTTCCCGGGACTGCTTTTCCTTGCAGACGTAACGGGATATGATGGTAATGTTCTGGAGGAATGAGCAAATCTACTTCCGGAATAAGTTTTTTAAAACTATTTTCTGTGTAGTAGCGAGCAAGGCATCCAATTACCACTACCTTTTCCAAAGAGCTATCTTTTTTATTCTTATGTTGTACAACAGCATTGATAGAATCAATGGCTTCGTCACGAGCTTCACGCAAAAAAGCGCATGTATTAATGATGGCAAAAGACGCATCCTTTACTTGTAAAGTTAATTTATAACCTTCAGCATGCAATGCCCCAATGACTTCTTCTGAGTCTACCAAGTTTTTCGAACAACCGAGAGAAAGAAAAAAAAATTGCTTAGACATGAAAAACTAATATGCCCCTCTTCTTCATAATTTACAAAAACTTTCGTTGATAGTATACTACTTTTCTTTCTCTATCACAATATTAACTGGGTTAGAAGCCTCCCTGAAATCGTCTAGTTCTATATCGTTAACCTCAAGAATTGCGTGAGGAGGAGCTCCCAGGCGTATTGTTGTTTCTTGCGCGTCTCCCAATTGTTTGCTATCTCCTGAACTATATGTTGTTTCTTCAAGCAAATTGCCATCTTGCTCAATTCTAGCCCAGCATTGTCCCTCAAAAACAAGAAGCACCTCTTTTACGTCGACATCTTTAAGCAAGTAATGAATATCGCTTCCATCCTGCTGCACAATATCGATGCTGGGACTAGTATGGGGTTCTTCGGGAATTTCCACTTCTGCTAATAATGGTTCTTCTTCGTTCCCAGGATCTACCTCTTCGTTTTCCACGCGGGGATGTTCATTATTAGGAAGTTCAGTGTCACCCAAAGCAGATTGTCGATAACCATACCAAAGGCTTCCCGTAACAATAACAGCCAGCAGGAGAATCCAGACTATAGCCCCTGTAGAAAGGTTTTTCTTTTCCCTGTGATAAAAGTATTTATCTTTTTCCTTGATCACTTTTTCTTTTACTTCTGTTTTCTTCGGATCATCTCCTTTGCTTTTTCTTTTGCCATCCGCCAGAGTTTCCTGCTTTTGGGATTGTTCAAACATTATAATAATTTCGGAATCATCGATGCCAACAGCATTAGCATAATTTCGCAACGCTCCCTTGAGATAAATCTGACCGGCAAACGTAGAAAAATCTCCTTCTTCAAGAGCATGAAGATGTCTTTCTTGTATCTTGGTTTCTTTGCTAATCTCTTGAAGTGTGATCCCTTTTTCTTCCCGGGCTTCTCGCAGTAATTGACCTATGGCTTTCACTTTACGCCCTCCCTTCCATTCCTTAAAGGGGGTTCCAAACTATTTTATTCGGAGGGACTGCCCTTCAGCACAGACGCAGCCTGTTCTTTGTCCATTAAAAGCTGCCGCGGCTTACTACCCTCGTGTCTTCCGATGATACCCAGTCTTTCCATTTCATCAATAAGTCGAGCTGCCCTGGTATATCCTACCCTGAAACGCCTTTGAATTAATGATATTGAAGCCTGTCCTGTATGCATAATAAGCTCCACAGCTTCTTCCAGCAAGGAATCTCTTTCATGTTGTTGTGCGTGCAACTCAACGGCTTCCTCGATTAAAAAAGACTGTTGATATAAAGGACTGTCCTGCTGCCTGATATAGTCCACTACTTTAAATATATCCTTTTCACTTAAAAAAGCGCCCTGCACCCTAAGCGGTTTATTAACTCCAATAGGATTATAAAGCATATCTCCCCTGCCTAAAAGTTTTTCTGCCCCTCCTATGTCTAAAATAGTGCGGGAATCTGTCTGCGAAGATACGGCAAAAGCAATACGAGATGTAATATTAGCCTTGATCAACCCAGTTATTATATCAACTGAAGGACGCTGGGTTGCTATAACCAGGTGAATACCAGCAGCACGAGACATCTGTGATAACCTGACAATTGCATCTTCCACTTCTGAAGGGGCTACCATCATCAGATCAGCAAGCTCATCTATTACTATTACAAGATAGGGAAGAGATTCTTCTTCGGCCATATCCTCTGAGCTTTCTACCAACTCATTATAACTGGCAATGTCACGTACTCCTTTATGTGCAAAGAGATCATACCTTCTAACCATCTCTTTTACTATTCCTTGTAGTGCCATAGAAGCTTTTTTTGCTCCTGTTACTACGGGCGATATTAGGTGGGGAATACCATTGTAAATGCTAAGCTCCACTTGCTTTGGATCGATAAGTAGCATTTTAACTGTCCACGGTTTTGCCTTCAACAATATGCTACATATTAAAGCATTGATGCACACACTCTTTCCCGAACCGGTTGAACCAGCTATTAAGAGATGTGGCATCTTTAAAAGATCAGCAAAAACAGGTGAGCCAGCTATATCTTTCCCTAGCCCAATAGTCAAGGGGGAAGTAGAATCTCTAAAATAAACATCTTCCAACACATCTCGCAAATATACCGGAGAAATAACTTTGTTAGGAACTTCTATCCCAATGGCTGCCTTTCCTGGGATGGGAGCCTCTATTCTGACATCTGGCGCAGCCAGATTGAGAGCCAAATCATCACTGAGACTAAGTATCTTGCTAACCTTTACTCCCGTTTCAGGTTGAATTTCAAAGCGAGTTATAGCCGGACCAGTTTGTACTTCCTTTATGCGCACTTTAACCCCAAAACTGTTAAAGGTCTTTTCCAAGGCAGTAGCCCGTTCCTGTACTATTTTCTGCTGCTGGAAATCACGTACTTTTCCTACTTTAGTTAGCAAATCGATTGAAGGCATACTGTACTCAGCATTAGGTTTATTTTCTTCCACAACCCCCGAAAAAACTGCCAAGTCACCATTTCCATTTATAGAAGATTCATCACAAGGCTGTATTTGTTTTTTGTCGTAATTTTCTCCCTCTCCTGAGATGCCCTCCCTGGAAGCATTTCTTTTTTTTTCTTCTCTTTCCTCCTTGAATTCTGACACTTTTTCGAAGCTATCATCCACCGCAAAATTAAAGAATTGTGGTGTATTCTTATCCTTGAGGTTTTCTTCAGTTAAATCAAGAGATGCCTTTTTTTCTGGCAAACGGCCCGAGAGGTTTTTTATCAAGGAGAACAATGGCATGGATAAGGTTCTACAAAAAGAAAGAAAAGCCCCTACCAGCTCCATTAAAGAACTGTTAGTTAGTAACAATATAGCCACGATACCCACGGCCGAAATGACAATATAGCTTCCCAGATCACGAAAGAAAAAAAACAAAACTACGGTAAATAGAGCCCCTACCAAACCACCTCCGCTACCATTCCACCCCAGATCTATCATATGGCCGTATAATGATTCACCAACAAAAAGCTCAGTCCCCTGCAACGAAACTCGCAAATGCAAAACAATTAATAATAATATAAAGATTATTGATAAACCAACCAATCGTCTGCTAAGATTATTAATGCGATGCTTCCACAAATAGGCAAAAGCAGATGCGGCAAGGAAAAAAGGAAAAGCTAACGCCCCCTCTCCTAAGAGGATCCTCAATACACGATTAACGATAGATCCCAACTGTCCAGTCTGTTCTGTAAACTGTAAACCGGCATAAAGAAAAACCGCAGCTGCCATCACTAGAACAGCTTTAATTTGGAGAGATATTGTATCACTGTGCTTTTTTTCTTCTGATTTATTTCGCGCCTTTTTTGTAGAAGGCATATAAATTGTACCCCTCTTATTAATATTTCGGCATTTCCAGAGAAATCCCTTTATAAAATTCTAATATAATCATAGATCACTCGATAGAAGAGCAATCCTATATTAAAAACTTGCCACAGATTCAAGCACCCAAAGCTTCGAGGTAACTAAAAAGCATATATGTCGGATCATTTCTAATAAGCTCGGCATACTTCTGGAAAGCAATATCTTTCTCCTGCTTCCCCATATTCTATTGCTCTTAATAACATTCTCCGATAATCTTGTATAATTGTCAACAAGTGTGAATATGACAATTTACCGGACGACTGAAATATATAATAATTTTTTTAATATCTTCTAGCTGTAAGGAAGGGTTTTTAAAAAATTATGTTGAATATTAAAATAATGATATAGTTAATAAAGTGAAGAATGGCTTGAGCTGGCACTAGTTATATAATAAATCTTAAATAATTAGATAATATGATTTTTTGGGGGGGTATATCTTTAATGGGAAAAGCGAGAAAGTCGATACTTGTAATAGTGTTGATCGCTGTATTGTTAGCGATGGTAGGGGGTTGTGGCGAAGATAGGGAAAAACCGGAGGAAGAAGTTGATAAAAAAATTGAAGAATTAATGGCTCAAGCCAGTGAAATGTTGGAGGAAGGAGATTATGATACAGTAATAGATTTATATGAAGAGGCCTTGGAATTACGAGATGATGAAGACATTAGAAAAGAACTGGAAAGAATAAAGCAAACTCGTCCTTGATAGTTGTTTTAACTGGAAATAAAAGATGCCGGGCTCAATAAGCCCGGCGTCTTTTATTTCCAGAAACTATATTTCCATAATAACCGGGAGAATCATAGGGCGTCGGCCCGTTTTCTCCCATAGTAATTTACCAATAGATTCTTTTACACTGGTTTTAATCGTGGGCCAGTCTGCAATTTTTTTCTCCATTAATTCTTTTAAGACCCGGGCAGCATTTTCCCTGGCTTCTTCCAACAATTCTTCTGATTCTTTTATATATACAAATCCCCTGGATATTATATCGGGACCGGCAAGAATTCTCATCTCTTTAGTGTCAATGGTCATGAAGACTATAAAAATGCCATCGTGTGATAAAACCTGCCTGTCTCTTAAAACTACACTTCCCACATCACCCACACCCAACCCATCGACAAAAACCACCCCAGACTGCACTGGAGAAGCAATCCTTCCTTGTGTTGGCGTAAACTCCATCACCGTGCCATTTTCAACAATAAAAATATTTTCCTTCTTTATCCCCATTTTTTCTCCCAGTTTCCCATGATGGACTAGGTGACGGTACTCTCCATGCACGGGAATTAAATACTGGGGACGCAACAGGTTTAACATCAGCTTAATGTCTTCCTGACTCCCGTGACCGGAAACATGTACACCGGCGATAGCTTCGTAATGAACCTGGGCTCCACGTTTATACAGATTATTTATAGTCTTTGATACCAGCTTCTCATTACCAGGGATAGGGGTAGCAGCGATAACTACCGTATCACCGTGACTAATTTCCAGTTTTCGGTGGCTAGCATTGGCGAGCCTTGCCAGTGCTGACATTGGCTCTCCCTGTGTCCCTGTTGTTAAGATTACTACTTGATTTTTAGGATACTTTTTAAGCTCTTCAAGATTAATAAGTGTTGATGGGGGAATATTTAGATAGCCAAGTTCTTGTGAAATTGCTACTACATTTACCATACTCCATCCATCAACAACAACTTTTCTACCAGCAGAAGCTGCAGCATTAATTATTTGTTGAATGCGATGTACGTTTGAAGCAAAAGTTACTATCATTATCCTTCCTTCAGCAGAATGAAAAATATTACTAAGGCTTTCACCCACCTCCGTTTCAGAGTGGGTAAAACCTGGTCTTTCTGCATTGGTACTATCCATTAGAGCAACCAGAACTCCCTCTCTCCCAATTTTTGCCAGAGCATAAAAATCAGATACCTTTCCTTGGACAGGAGTGTGATCAAATTTATAATCGCTTGTATAAACAACATTTCCTATCGGTGTATTAATAATAATACCCACTGAATCCGGAATACTATGATTGGTAGCGAAAAAATTGAGGTCAAAAACTCCCACGGAAAGCTGGTCTCCTGCTTGAATTTCATTAAGGGAAACCTGGTTAAGCAATCCTGCTTCATCAAGTTTAATTTTAAGTAATCCCAGGGTTAACCTCGTTCCATAGATAGGAGCATTGATTTTGGGAAGGATAAAAGGCAACGAGCCGATATGATCTTCATGGCCGTGAGAAAGAACAATGGCTTTGATCTTCTCTTTGTTTTCAACCAAATATGTTATATCCGGTATGACCATGTCCACGCCCAGCATTTCATCTTCCGGAAACATTAATCCTGCATCTAGCAAAATTATATCCTGCTGGTATTGAATAATAAACATGTTTTTGCCTATTTCCCCTACTCCACCCAATGGAATAATGTGCAATTTCTCGGCTAATTCTTTTTTCTTTTTTTTGTTACGCATTTTATGGAAAAAATCCACTCCTCCTGTTTTGAAATATTTTTTAACCTCTTTAACGAATCTTTCTCAATACTTAGCAATTTAGCAATGGTCAAAACACGCTTCTATTTAACTACAACCAATTATACTTTAAATTATAAGCAAGAGCAAATAATAAAAAAGCCCCTCAAAAAAGAGCTTAAACCAACTTTTTAAATAATAGCTCACCTTTGCTTTTCTGCTATTTTTTAATAATACTCTTATATTAACTTATAGCTCGACAATAGAGACCTTAATTCTCCACTCATTTTTTCCGGTAAAGAAACTAGCGGTAGTCTTGGTTGTCCGATATCCCTGCCTATCAAAGCAAGTGCTGCTTTTAAAGGGACAGGGTTGGTAAGCATAAACAAAGATTTAAAGAGAGGCATTAATTCTTGATGCTGCTGAATAGCTTTATTGAGTTTGCCTGTTTTAAAATCTGCAACCATCTCTTGAATACGTATGCCTACCAGGTGGGAAGCTATACTAACTACCCCGTAACCACCGACACTTAAGACCGGAAGTGTCATCGAGTCATCACCGCTATAAACGGCAAACCCTGAAGGAGCCCCTGCGCAAATAGCTGATACCTGATCCATGTTCCCGCTAGCCTCTTTGACAGCGACGATGTTATCTATTTCTGCTAGTTTGAGGGTTGTTTCAGCGGCTAGGTTAACAGAGGTTCGACCAGGCACATTGTAAAGCATTATTGGCAGATGAACAGACCGGGCTATTGTGTTAAAATGCTTATAGAGACCCTCTTGTGGGGGTTTATTATAATAAGGGACAACCGACATTATTCCATCAATGCCGGTTTCAGCAGCAGCCCTGCTAAGCTCAATCACCGCGCGGGTAGAGTTTCCGCCCGTCCCGGCGATGACTTTTCCCCTGTTAGCAGCAGCTGCTACTACAGTCTTGTAAATTTTAACTTTTTCATGGTCTGTTAACGTGGGAGATTCTCCTGTTGTACCTGTAACTATTATATCATCAGATCCGCTACTAAAAAGGTAATCTGTTAATTCAACCAATTTATTATAATCTACATTTAGTTTTTCATCAAATGGAGTCGCCATAGCTGTAACAACAGAACCAAACATATTCTCCAAGAATCCCACTCTCCCCGCCAATATTTTTTAACATTATATCAGAAGAGTTCGCTATTATCAATTCAAGGGGCAAAGGAACTATATAGTATATGACTAGAAAGATCCCGTATGGCCAAATCCACCCTTTCCCCTTGTAGAAGCAGGCAACTCATTTACTTCTGAAACTTCCACTTGCGTCACAGCATGGATTACCAGTTGTGCAATTCTTTCTCCTCTTTGTATCATATAACTTTTAAAACCAAAATTTATCAGTAAAACTTTTATCTCTCCGCGGTAGTCCGAATCAATAGTTCCCGGAGAATTCAAAATCGTAATGCCATGTCTAAAGGCAAGCCCACTCCTGGGTCTTACCTGCCCCTCATATCCCACAGGAATAGCCACGGCTATTCCTGTGGGAAGCAACCTATACTCTCCTTGTTTCAATTCAATACCTTCTTTAACAGCTGCACAAAGATCCATCCCTGACGCATTTTCGCTCATATATGAAGGAAGTGACAACCCATATGCGTGCGGCAATCTGTTTATCGACAAAGTAATACTTTTAGACATTTCTCCTCCTCCACCTACCTTTTTAAAAGAGGCTTACAATAAATATTTATACAAAACTACTCTGTACAGTAAGAAACATAAACCCTATTTAGGTTTATGTTTCTCATTAAAGTCTTTTTGTCGATTCCGAGGTGGAGAACTGCCGCCCTTGGCTCCTAAACTACCGTTTTTTTCTTGACCTTCTGAGGAATTAGTAGGCAAAGCATCCTTACGAGAAAGGTTAATTCTCCCTCTTTCGTCAATATCAAGTACTTTTACCATTACCTGATCACCTACACCGACTACGTCTTCTGTTTTATCAACTCGGTAATTCTCTAACTGGGAAATATGGACTAAGCCTTCCTTACCCGGCAATACTTCCACAAAGGCTCCATATTTTTCCGTGCGAGTTACTTTGCCCATATAAGTCCTCCCCGGTTCAACATCGGCAGTAAGATTTTTTACCATCTCCACAGCTTTATCTGCCGCTTTCATATCGAGGGCCACTATAAACACTTTTCCGTCCGGCTCAATATCCATTTCAACGCCTGTGTCAGCAATAATCTTGTTAATCACTTTTCCACCGGGCCCGATAACATCTCTGATTTTTAAGGGATCGATATGCAAAGTAATGATACGAGGCGCATATTCGGAAAGAGACGGGCGCGGTTCACTAAGGGTTTGCTCCATTTTTTCCAAGATAAATAGATACCCCTCTCTAGCTTCCTTCAAGGACTGAAAGAGAATATCCCGGGACATTCCTTTGCTCTTAATATCCATCTGCAAAGCTGTTATTCCTTCCCTAGTTCCAGCCACCTTAAAATCCATATCACCTAGAAAATCCTCAATACCTTGTATATCGGAAAGAATCGCCACTTTATCTTCTTCCTTTACCAAACCCATGGCAATGCCTGCAACAGGCGCTTTTAAAGGCACTCCAGCATCCATCATGGAGAGCGCTCCTGCACAAACACTTCCCATGGAGCTAGATCCATTTGATTCTATAACCTCTGAGACGAGGCGAATCGTATACGGAAATTCCTCTTCATCAGGGACAAGCGGTTCAAGTGCCCTTTCAGCCAACGAGCCGTGACCAATTTCCCGTCTTCCAGCACCACGCATGAACCCCGTTTCTCCTACACTATACGGTGGAAAGTTGTAATGATGCATAAATCTCTTTGTTTCTTCAATTCCCAACCCGTCTAATCGCTGCATATCACTCAGAGCTCCAAGTGTACATATGTTTAAAACTTGGGTCTGCCCTCTTGTGAAGAGTGAAGATCCATGGGTTCGATTAAAAAGTTTAACTTCACAGGAAACTGGACGTATTTCAGGCCACGATCTCCCATCTGAACGTACTTTATCATATAAAATAGTTTTGCGCACTATTTCTTTAAGCAGACTTTCCAAAGCAGAATTAATATCCACTTCATTTTCCGGAAATAGCTCCAGAAAATGCTCCTTGGTTTCGTCTTTAACCTTATCCATGGCTTCTTCCCTGGCAAGCTTGTCATCCGTCTGCAGTGCTGCTTTAAGCTTTTCTGCACTGTAACTTTGCACTTGTTGGCTTATCTCTGGATCTGGCTCAAAAGGAATTACTTCCATTTTCGGAGTACCTGCGATTTCCACAAGTTCCTTTTGTTTCAGTATTATATCTTTGATCGCCTCATGACCAGCCATAATGGATTCCAACATTTGTTCTTCTGAAACTTCCTGTGCCCCTGCCTCTACCATCATAATAGCCTCTTCAGTGCCGGCTACGATAAGGTTTAAAGTACTGCTTTCGCTTTCTTTCACCGTGGGGTTAATAACCGGCTGCCCATCTAACATACCTACGTTTACCGCGGCAATTGGACCAGCAAAAGGTATTTTAGAGATACAAAGCGCAGCGGAAGCTCCAGTAATGGCTAATGGTTCTGGAGCGCAATCTTGCTCAACAGAAAGAACAGTTGCCACAACATGCAAGGAGTGCTGAAACCCTTTAGGAAACAAAGGCCGGATTGGCCTATCGGTAAGCCTTGCAGCAAGAGTAGCTTTTTCTGTGGGTCTTCCTTCTCTTTTAATAAATCCGCCCGGGATGCGACCGACGGCATAAAGCCTTTCTTCGTAATCGACAGTTAGAGGTAAAAAATTCGCACCCTCCCTGGGTTCCTTAGAAACTGTGGCAGTCACTAGCATAGAGGTATCCCCGTAGCGCACCATCACTGCCCCGCTAGCCTGTTTGGCCAACTTTCCCGTTTCCATGGAGAGCGTCCTACCTTTTAATTCCATTTGCGTTTTATTCATATTAAACCCCTTTGCTTTGAAAAAGCGGGGAAAGCCCCGCCCTCCATTTTCTAACCTATTTTCTAAGGCCAAGCTTATTAATAACGCTTCGATATCTCTCCGGGTCTTTGTCCTTTAAATAATTTAAAAGCCCCCTTCTTCGTCCAACCATCTTCAACAGGCCTCGCCTGGAATGGAAATCCTTTTTATGTGTTTTAAGATGTTCCGTTAAATAAGTTATCTTTTTTGTGAGAATGGCTATCTGAACTTCTGGAGAGCCAGTATCACTATTGTGCATTTTAAACTCATCAATTATACTTCCTTTAGCAGAACTTGATAAAGTCAAACCCTTCACCCCCCATCTTTTCTTTGTTCATGAGCTATAGAGATTTTATCATATTGGCAATTGATTGTAAACATACCTAAGTTTCTATATTCACTGCCATTCTTAAATCTTGCGCACAGACATCCCGAAAAAGTTATCTAAGTTTTTCAGTAGTTTTCTCGCTTCCATAACATCTCTTTTGATCTGTTCCTTTAACAATCCACCACTTGGAAATACTTTTTCTTCTCTAATCCTATGTAAAAAATGGACCGTTAATTCTTCGCCATAGATATCTTCTTTGAAATCTAAAAGGTGAATTTCTACTACAACATCCCCCCCGGTATGAAAGGTGGGTTTGACACCAATATTTGTCACCCCATAATAGCTTTTCCCATTCCACTCTATCTTGCTCAGGTAAACACCATTTTGGGGTAGAAGTAGAAAACGTGAAATTTTTAAGTTCGCTGTTGGATAACCCAGCGTTTTTCCCCTTCCCTCTCCAGCTACAACCAACCCTTTACGACTAAAATAATATCCCAAGTATTGAGAAGCTTTGTAAACCTCCCCCCGGCTCAATAAACCCTTGATTAGGGAACTACTGACAACCTCATTATCTACAATTACCGGTTTTACTATCTCCACACTGAAATTAAACTTTTCGCCCCATTTAAGCAAATGCATTGCAGTTCCCCTACCCCGCCGGCCAAAGGTGTAGTCAAAACCGATAATAATACTATCTGCTTTTAAAGAGCCGACCAAAATTTCACGGACAAAGTCAAAAGGGGAAATCTGGGATTTATCAGTTGTAAATTCTTCTATGAAAAGAAAATCAATTCCCATCTTTCCCAGCATCTCTACTCTTTCTTGCAAGCTCGAAAGCATAAAAAAGGGTTTTCGCGGATATAAAACCCTTACAGGATGAGGATCCAAAAGGAAAACTGCACTTTTTTTTCTTTCCATAGCAGCTTTGGTAACTGCCTGTTGGATTATTTTCCTATGAGCCAGATGCAATCCGTCAAAATTTCCCAAGGCAAGAGTCAATGGCCCATCCTGGTAATTGTGCGCTCCATAAACTATTTCCATTATTCCACCCTTACATTTATACTATACTTTCACTTAAAAACCTTGCAAGACTTAAGAAATAACCTCTTTTCCTTATCTTTCTTCAATTTGGCCAAAAGGACAAATTCATTTTCGGTGTTATATACTGGTATTTCCGTATTATCGGCCTGGAAAAAGGGTTTCCTTCTATCATCTATTTCGATTAATTCAAAGGGAATTGTTTTACCATGCAATAATCTTGCAATATTTTCTTTGCCTAACTTTAAGTGCTCTATATCTTGAAAAATAAAGTCTAACGGCAGCAGATAATCCTCTGGCTTGCCAGATTTTAACTCTTCCAGGGTAATAGCTTCAGCAAGATCAAAATTTCCTGCTCTTTTGCGCAACAAAAAAGACATATGCCCCCCACATCCCAAAGTATACCCTATCTGAGAACAAAGGGTTCGGATGTAAGTGCCCCCAGAACATTTTACCTCGAAAAGTATTCTTTGGGAATCTATTCTTTCTACTATTTTCAAGTAATCAATTACTGCTTTACGGGGACTTCGCTTAATTTCTTCTCCTTGGCGAGCATACTGGTAGAGTTTTTTCCCTTTATGTTTGATGGCGGAATACATTGGGGGAATTTGTTCAATCTCACCTATAAAAGACTGTATAACCATATCAACCGCACTGATTTCAGGAAAAGGAGGTGATCTTCTGGCAAGAATGCTCCCCTTAGAATCACCTGTATCAGTAGTTATACCCAAACACATCTCTGCCCTATACACCTTTTTGGAATGAAGTAGAAAAGAAGAAAGTTTGGTGGCTTTTCCCAAAAGAAGAGGTAATACTCCTGCGGCAGAAGGATCAAGGGTTCCTCCATGCCCCACTTTTATACCTGGCAGAAGATCTCGGACGTAGTCTACTACATCATGGGAGGTCATACCAGGAGGTTTTAATAAGTTTAAAAAACCATCCGAATCTAATCCCATCCGAAAAATACCTTTCTATCTATGGTTATTCCTGTTACAAGTTTTCTTTAATAATATTAAGCACTTTTTTTTCCACTTGGCCAGCACTTCCTTTGACAGTACAGCCTGCGGCTAGCGGGTGCCCTCCACCGCCAAAAAAACTTGCCAGGCGAGCCACATCAAAAGTTTTTGAGCGAAAACCTACTTTTGTTTCTCCGTTGCCATGGTGGAAAAAAATCCCAATATCGATATCTTTTAAGTTTTTAGCATAGTTAACAAAGCCCTCCAATTCTGTGGGGCTAGCATTATGCTTAATTACTGTTGCTTCTTTAATACTCATCCAAGCAACCCGGTATTTTTCATCAACTTTCAATGTGGAAAGTGCCTCACGCAACAATAATAACTTGTTTAAAGAAAGCTCATCAAATAATTTCTCGCTCACCAAGGAGGGATTTACACCATTCTCCAAAAGAATAGAAGCTATTTTCATGGTCTGCGGAGTAGTATTATTATAACGAAACGAACCGGTATCTGAAGAGATGCCGATATACAGATAAAGACTTATTTCTTGATCTAATTCCAAATTGTTTTCCTCTATAAGTTGAAAAATGATTTCTGCTGTAGCTGCGGCTGAAGTATTAACAATATTGCAATCTCCAAACTTATCATTGGTAATATGGTGGTCGATATTTATTATTTTATCCACCTTGGACATTTCTTTTTCCATATATTCCAGCCTGGTAAGATCACTGCAATCCAGAACAAAAGCAAGTATTTTTTCATCTTCACGGGGCAAAAATCGATCCTTAAAACCCCCGTAACCGGGAAGAAATGAATATCTTTCGGGTATTACATCGGGACAATAAACCTCTACTTTTTTCCCTGACATCATCAAAGTTTTCCCCCAGGCCAGAGAAGAACCAATAGCATCACCATCCGGCCTAACATGGGTTAATATTGAAATATTGTTGTATTCCTCCAATGGAAGTAGAAGATTATCTCCAATCATTTCTGTTCCTCAGTTCCAGAATCTTTTTCAGCACCTTCCAGGTTTTTTAATACCTTGTTTATATGCTCACCATACTCCAAGGAACGATCCAACCGAAATTGAAGCTCTGGCGTGTGTCGTAAACGAATTCGCTTTCCAAGCTCTGTCCTGATAAAACCACTAGCTTTTTCTAGAACCTTGAGGATATCGACCTGTTCCTTTGTTTCTCCATAAATACTAACGAAAATTTTAGCATAATTCAAGTCTTTAGATACTTCTACGTCAGTTACACTGGTCAGCTTCACCAGGCCAGGGTCTTTTAATTCCATAAGTAATATATCGCTTACTTCTTTTTTTATCTCCTCTGCCACTCTATGAGCTCTCTGCCTTACCATTTGAATACCTCCATATAAAACACACTGGTCAGGACGGAACAACCTCTTTCATGACATAAGCTTCTAGAATATCTCCCTCTCTGAAATTATTAAATTTTTCCAGGAGTATCCCGCATTCGAAACCTGAGGCGACTTCTTTTACATCATCTTTAAAGCGTTTCAAAGAATCAATTCCTCCTTCATGCACTATGGTTCCTTCACGGATAACTCTTATAATCGAGTTACGGGTGATCTTTCCTTCCTGCACATAACAACCGGCAATGGTTCCTACACGGGAAACCTTAAATAACTGGCGCACTTCTGCTTGACCTTGTATTTCTTCAGCGTACTCTGGTTTAAGCATACCCTTGAGAGCTGCTTTTACATCGTCTAAAACTTCATAAATGACTCTATAAATCCTGATATCCACTTGCTCTTTCTCCGCCAGTTTTCGTGCATTAAGCCCAGTTCGAACATTAAAACCAACAATGATAGCGTTAGAAGCGGAAGCCAGCATAACATCCGATTCCGTTATGGCGCCTACTCCTTTATGCAATATTTTTATTTTTACCTGTTCAGTTTCTGTTTTCTGCAGCGATTCATGTAGAGCCTCAGCAGAACCCTGAACATCAGCTTTGATTATGATGTTTAATTCAATTTCTTCTTCTTGAGCTTGTTTAAATAGATCATCTAAAGATACTTTTTGTACTTTATGCCTGGAAGCCTCCTTGATCTTTTCCCCTCTTTTAAGTGCAATTTGTCGGGCCATCTTTTCATCTTTGACTACAATAAAGGAATCTCCAGCCTGAGGAACTTCTGTTAGACCCAATATTTCGACCGGAGTAGAGGGCGTCGCTTTTTTTATTCTTTTTCCCTGCTGATCTAACATAGCCCTTATCTTTCCATAAATATTACCACAAATTATTGGTTCACCTACATGCATAACCCCATCTTGAATCAACAAAGTAGCTACTGGGCCCCGTCCTTTATCCAATTCTGCCTCAATCACCGTTCCCTTGGCAAGACGGGAATAATTTGCTTTAAATTCTGCCATTTCAGCAACTAACAATATCATTTCAAGCAGTTCAGCCAAACCTTCTTTTTTCTTGGCACTCACAAGGACACAGATTGTATCTCCGCCCCATTCCTCAGGTACCAGCCCTACTTCCGACAACTGTTGCTTTACTCGGTCAGGGTTAGCGCTTGGCTTATCAATCTTGTTGATGGCTACAATTATCGGAACACCTGCGGCTTTCGTATGATTAATAGCCTCAATAGTCTGCGGCATCACTCCATCTTCTGCTGCCACAACCAGTACTACAATATCTGTAGCCTGCGCTCCCCTGGCACGCATAGCAGTAAAGGCCTCATGACCAGGAGTATCTAAAAATGCAACTTTTTTGCCATTTATCTCAGCTACATAAGCTCCTATATGTTGGGTTATCCCCCCAGCTTCAGAATCCATAACTTTTGTTTCCCTTATAGCGTCTAGAAGAGAGGTTTTACCATGATCAACATGGCCTAAAACTGTTACTACCGGAGGCCTGGCCTTGAGAGCTTTCTCTTCGTTTTCTTCTTCCATTATAGAAAGAAGCTCTTCTTCATCAGGATCAGGGATAATAGAAAACTTAATGCCGTACTCTTCTGAAAGAATATCTAAAATATCCTCGCTTAGCTGCTGATTGATATTGGCAATGATTCCCATTTCCAATAATTTACCCAAAATTTCCGAGACAGGAACATTTAAACGCCCTGCTAATTCCCCTACTGTCACCCTACCTTCCAATTGCAGAGTTTCTTCTTGCTGACCTGTTTTCGAGGCAGCACTCCTTGCTGCCTTTCGAGCTTTACGACTTTCCTTTGTAGGGCGTGCCTTTTTTTCCACTTTCTTTTTCTGGGTGGCAACCTTGTTCTGCTTCGAAGCTTCCTGTTTCGGTATTTCAGCCCCCGCGTGACCATCGGCCTGCTCTTCTTTTACAGGTTTTTTAGCCCCCGTAGTTAATTGCTCCGTAATTTTTTTTGCTATTTCTTCTTCCATGGTGCTCATGTGATTTTTTACATCTACACCCATCTCTTGCAATACTGAGATCAGTTTTTTACTGTTAATACCCAGTTCTTTAGCAAGTTCATAAACCCTTACTTTTCCCAAAATATTACACCTCCATTTCTTTACCCCCTTAAACAGGTTAAAGTCGTATTGTTAACGGATGGTTTTAATGCTTTTCGTTTTCAGCAGCGCAATTTATTTCTAACTTGTTTTTTAGTTCTAAAAATATTTTTTCCGGTATGGGGTTACGTAAACTTTTTTCCATTCCTTTCCCCTTAACGGCTTTTTTCAAACATTCTACGTCAGCACAAATATAAGCACCTCGCCCGGGCTTTTTACCACTATAGTCCAGGGTTATCTCCTTCTCAGGAGTTCGTACAACCCTTATAAGTTGTCTTTTATCCTTGTATCCACGACAACCCAGGCACATTCGAAGGGGTGTTTTTTTCTTCTTAACCACATTCAGATCCCCCTTGTTTGTCGGATAGAAATAGAAATATGTTCAAATAAACGGTTTATTCACTTAACGTGCTCTCATCATCTTCCGAAAATACATCCGGGATTTCTTCTTTGTCATTTATAGTTTCTTCTTCATCCATAAAATCTCTGGTGTCAGTCTCCTCCATAATGTCATCTTCTTTTGATATTTCCTCTTCAGCTTCAGTTTCAGCTTCAGCAGGTTTATGAATTTCCAGGTACCTGGATTCGCTCAAAATATCTATTTTCCACCCAGATAACTTTGCAGCCAGTCGAACATTTTGCCCCTCTTTTCCAATAGCCAAGGATAGCTGGTAATCAGGAACTACTGCTAATGCAGACTTATTTTTTTCATCAATTTCTACTTTTATCGTTTTAGCAGGACTAAGAGTGCTGGCAATAAAAACTTCTGGGGATTCATTCCAGTCAATAATATCAATTTTTTCCCCTTTTAATTCGTTTACAATTGCCTGAACACGTGAACCTCTCGGACCTACACACGCGCCTACAGAATCGACATCTTTGTTTGAGGAAGCAACTGCAATCTTGGAGCGATTACCTGGTTCGCGGGCCACATTCTTTATCTCTACTATACCATTAAATATTTCAGGGACCTCCAACTCAAAAAGACGTTTGATAAGCCCCGGATGGCTCCTGGAAAGAAGAATTTGTGGCCCCTTGGCTGTTTTTTTAACTTCCAGGACATAGGCCTTAATCCGTTCGCCTTTTTCGAATACTTCACCAGGAATCTGCTCAGAAGGAGGGAGGGCGGACTCAGTTTTGCCAAGGTTAACTATAGCATTTCTTTGCTCAAAACGCTGAACGATTCCGGTAACAATATCGTCCTCCTTGTCGATATAGTCTTCGTAGATCAGCTCACGTTCTGCTTCTCTTATTCGTTGGATAACTACCTGTTTAGCAGTTTGAGCTGCTATACGACCGAAATTTTTTGGGGTTACTTCTAATTCTATGATATCTCCCAACTGCGCGTTAGGGTTTTTCTTTTTGGCTTCTTCTATATGAATCTCCTGATGAGGACTGGCAGCATTATTATCTACTACTTCTAAACAAGAAAATACTTTAATTTCACCGGTGTCCTTTAAAATACTAACTCTCACGTTTTGAGCAGAGCTAAAATTGCGTTTATATGCAGAAATAAGCGCAGCCTCAATGGCCTCAAATAAAATCTCTTTTGTAATTCCTTTTTCTTTCTCAATGGCTTCCAGAGCTAAGAGAAAATCCTGATTCATCTCTTTAACCCCCTATTTTTTATTTAAACCAGAGGTTCGTACTAGCGATATCTTTTAGATTTATGTTATAAATATCTCCCTCTTCTGTTTGCAACTGGATAATTCCCTCTGAAAAGTTTTTCAACAAGCCTGCGAAGTTTTTACGTCCATTTACTTTTTCATAAGTTCTAATTTTTACATGATAGCCTACAAATCTTCGAAAATCCTTTTCTCTCTTAAGGACCCTCTCAACACCCGGCGAAGATACTTCCAGTGTATACTCAGACTTAATGGGATCTTCTATGTCGAGCAAATCTTCCAAAGATCTGCTAACTCCTTCGCAATCATCTAACGTTATTCCTTCAGGCTTATCGATAAAAACAACGATATGCAGACGCCCCTTGGTTGTTTTATATGCAATATCCACTAATTCTATCTCGCTTCCCTCTAATGCTTCCAGGGCCAATTTCTCAATAATCTGGATCAGTTTTCTTCTGCCATTCTTTCCATCAGCATCCAATTGAAGCATCCCCTTGCAACTGTTGTAAGAATAAAGAGTGGGTAAGGCCCACTCTTTGCAGAAAAGCACATCAACTTCCTCTTGCACGCTTAATATTTTATCATATCAAAGATATCCATGCAAGTATGGCTTATTTCGGGGAATCGACACGAGTAAAATACTTGATAATCTCCCAATACATTTTCATCCTTGCCCCCATACCTTTCCAGACACCAAGCTTTTCTTCTTTCATTACATGCGACATGTCCGTAAGGAGTACTTCTTTCACCTTAATTCCTTCTGATTCCATATAGCGGTTCAAGGCGACTTCCACCCCAAACCGTGCAACATCAATATCAGAAATCTTCTCTAAAAGATAAAATTTCAAAGCTCTCTGACCTGAGAGTTGAGGGGCCATTTTTTGAGCAAGATCGGTAGTTATGCGTCCTTTTTCAAAAATTCCAATAGTCATATCTGCTTCCTCATTGATAACTGGGGACAACAAGTTATGTACGTGTTGAGGATTGAGACCTAAAAGATCTGCATCTAGGAAGAGAACTATATCTGCTGGAAATATATTGAATCCCGCTTTTAATGCCCCTCCCTTACCACGATTTTCACTCAGTTCCACCACTTCAACATTATAACTTCTGGCTACTTTCACAGTATTATCGGTGGAACCATCACTTACAACAATAATTTCGTTTACCAAAGGCACCTCCTTCAAAACAGAAAGAACCACGCCAATAGTTTTTTCCTCGTTGTAAGCGGGTATGATGGCTATAACATTCATTTATTTTCCTCCATTCTATTATCCTGCTTATTCCAATGATTCTGAGTAGTAATTATGGCCATTAGTTCTTTTTCCAACTCTACCAGGATTTTTTCAAAAGGTATCTTTTTAAAAACCTTCCCATCTTTAAATACGATCCCAAACCCATCTCCTCCCGAGATACCAATATCAGCTTCCCGGGCCTCACCGGGTCCATTAACGGGACAACCCATAACAGCTATCTTAATGGGCAAATCAACATTAATCAAAAGTTCTTCTACTTTTTCTACCAGTTGAACAACATTTATTTTACATCTGGCACAGGTGGGACAAGAAATAATCTCGGGACCAAATCTTCTCACGCCCGATACCTGCAAAAGCTCCTTAGCTACAGGTATCTCGTCTAAAGGATCACCTGTAAGGGAAACCCTAATAGTGTCCCCAATACCTTTTAAGAGGAGCGCTCCGATTCCAAGCGATGATTTGACAGTTCCCCTTAAACCCCTTCCTGCTTCGGTTATGCCGAGATGAAAAGGGTATGATAATTGGGCAGCAGCCTTTTCGTAAGCATCAACAGTTGTAGGCACATCATTAGCTTTAAGCGAGACAACAATAGAAGTAAAAGAACATTTAGACTCTAAAAATTCTACATTGTTTAGCGCCGAATCCACCAGTGCTTCTGCGCGGTTATACTTATATTTTTCCCTAAGTTCTCGCTCCAGGGACCCTGCATTTATTCCAATACGTAGAGCGACACCCTTCTCTCCAGCAGCATAAGCAATACGTGCAAGCTCATCTCTGTTTCCAATGTTTCCCGGATTAATACGTATTTTATCTGCCCCTTCCGCTATAGAAAGAAGGGCCAGGCGATAATCAAAATGGATATCAGCTATTATTGGTATCGATATATTCTTTTTTAATTCTCCCAGTGCTGCCGCAGACCTCTCATCTGGAACAGCTACTCTAACCAGTTCACAGCCGGCCGCAATTAGACCATGGATCTGTTCAAGTGTCGGTCCAATTGCAGTAGTATCTGTATTGGTCATGGACTGGATCGATACAGGCGAATTCCCACCAATAAAGAGGTTTCCCACCTTAACCGGAGAAGAGCTATGCCCCACTTTTTCCCCTCATCTCAAATAAACTCTATACGAGGCGAGATATATCCTGAAAAATGATAAATACCATTAACATCATTAAAAGCGCGAAACCGATGAAGTGAATAAAACCTTCTTTTTGAGGATCTACTGGTTTTCCTCTTATCCCTTCTAAAGTCAGAAAGACCAGCCTGCTGCCATCAAGAGCCGGTATAGGTAACAAATTAATAATACCCAGGTTAATACTTATTATCGCAGCTAAAGACAGTAAATTGCTTACTCCCTCCTGCATGACTTCTCCCACTACAGCGCCAATACCCACAGGACCAGCTACATCTGCTGGAATAGCGCCTGCGATCATTTGGAAAAGACTCACAAATACCAATTGGATAAAAAACCAGGTGTAAGAAAAGCCCATATAAATTGAAGTGAAAAAAGCATATTTTTCAAATACAGGAGCTATACCGATCCTCCCCAGCCCCTCCTGTACCTCTGGCATTAACGAAAATTTGATCTCCCTTCCATCTCTTTCCAAGAGCAAGCTAATCTCTTCTTCGGGATGGGCACTGATTTTTGAAACAACAGCTTCCCAGTCCTCCACAGGAATACCATTAATAGCCAAAATTTTATCGCCACTTTGCAAGCCCGCCTCATATGCCCTTCCCTCGGGAAGAACCTCACCGATCTGAGTAGTCCCTGTCTGAGGAACTCCCAAAAAGAAAAAGTAGAGAAGGGTAAGAAGTATGGCCCCCAGTAAAAAGTTAAATAGTGAGCCGGCGCTTATTACTGCAAAGCGCCACCCTAGTGGCCTGGACTCGAAACTGCCCTCACCACCGGACTCTTCAGGATCCTCACCCAAAAGGCGACAAAAACCTCCTAACGGAATGACCCTGAGAGTAAAGCGAGTTTCTCCTTTCTGCCAACCAATTAGCTCTTTTCCAAAGCCGATTGCAAATTCCAAAACACTTATTCTTGCCCATTTAGCTACAATAAAATGGCCAAATTCGTGAGCAAAAATTAAAATGCCAAACATTATAACCGAGGCAATAATTGTATTTAACAACACCATACTCCTTTCAAAATGCTGACGAGAGCTTTTTAGCTTCTTCCCTGGCCCACTCATCTGCAATAGTGATTTCTTCCAAAGAAGAGCTTCTTAATAGTTTATGTCTACACATTACCGTTTCCAGTAATTCCGGAATTTGCATAAAGCTTATTTTTCTTGATAAAAATTTCGCAACCGCAATTTCATTAGCAGCGTTTAAAACTGCAGGCATGGTACCTCCGATTTTTCCTGCTTGATAAGCCAGATCCAGGCAAGGGAATTTTTTCTTGTCTGGAGGCATAAAATTAAGGTTTAAGTTTTCCTCATTAAATGCAAGACGAGGATATCGGTTATCCCATCTCTCTGGATAACTCAAGGCATATTGTATGGGCAAAAACATATCTGGCAAGCCCATTTGTGCAATAATGGAGCCATCCAGAAACTCTACCATGGAATGGACTATACTTTGCGGATGAACAACCACTTCTATCTGTTCCAAGCGCAGTTGAAAAAGCCAAAGCGCTTCCAAGACTTCAAATCCTTTATTCATTAAAGTAGCAGAATCTATGGTAATCTTGCTTCCCATTGCCCAATTAGGGTGATTTAATGCTTCAGAGGGTGTGACGTGGCAAATTTCAGCTGCTGATAAATTTAAAAAAGGTCCTCCAGAAGCTGTCAGAATAATCTTACTAACTTCTTCGTGCTTACCTGAACGCAGGCATTGAAATATAGCAGAATGTTCACTATCAACAGGTATAAGAATACTATTATATTTTTTAGCCTCAGCCATAATTAGTTCCCCACCGCTAACAAGAGTTTCCTTGTTGGCCAGGGCCACTTTTTTCCCTTTTTGAACAGCAGCAAGAGTGGGCTTTAATCCGCTGAACCCTACCAAGGCCACAATTATAACTGTGGCGCTTTCCATGGAGGCAAGTTCCTTTAAGCCCTCATCTCCTTCTAACACTGTAATGCATAAATCTTTTACCCTCTTCCTCAGTGTTTCTGCTTTTTGAGGATCCAATACAGCAGCAAACTGGGGCTTATAGGAGCGAACCTGTTTTTCCAGCAGATCTATATTGCTAGCAGCCGAAAGACCAAAAACCTCAAATTTCTGCGGAAAACAATCTATCACTTTCAGGCTCTGTGTACCTATAGAACCAGTTGAACCTAAAATAACAATCTTCTGTGACATTATACCTCACCTATTCAACTATATTATATCAAATTAAAAAAAATAGATAAATATAAAAAAACGGAGCCGCAAACAAAAGACTATCAAAGCGGTCCAGAATTCCACCATGACCAGGCAAAATATCGCCTGAGTCTTTAGAGTTAACACTTCGTTTCAATGCGGACTGGACTAAATCTCCCAGCACTCCGGCTACACCTGTAAAAAGAGCTAAAAGTGCTCCGGACAAAAGGCTAAGATTCCCCACTGGGAAGTAAATCGAGAGCAATATTCCAACCACCATACACCCCATCAAACCGCCAGCAGTGCCTTCTATGGTTTTTTTAGGGCTTATAGCTGGTGCCAAAGGTTTTTTCCCGACTAAACTTCCTACCAAATAGGCCATTACGTCACCTGCCCAGATAACAAGCACTAAAAATAATGTTAAATAAAACCCTTCTGGCATTAACCTTATAAAGAACAAAAAACTAGCTAACCCGCCGGTATAAACAAGACCCCAAAAAGAAAAGACTGATTCCCAGAATTGTATTCTGCCAAAAAAAATTACTGGAAAAATGTTATAAGCAGCAAAGAAAAGAACCCAAAGCGATATTATTACTGCTAAGTTCTCTTGATAAACGGCAAAAAACAATAAGGGGACAAATAAATACTCGGGCGTTTCAACTGGCCTCCATCCTCCTTGTCGCATCAGACCAAAAAACTCTCTTGCACCTATTAGTGCAATTATAAGTAATACAATTCCATACCAATATTTTCCCAGATAAACAAAAAAAAGCAGTAATGGTGCGCCTGCCAATGCAGTAATAACCCTGGTTTTAAACATATGAAGCACCGCCTCAGGCAAATCGTAATTACTTAATCATCCACATAATTAAAACAACTGTCTCTCATCCCCCGGCACGTCATCCCCAGATCGGATACCTCCAAACCTTCTCTCTCGGTTCTGGTAATCCAGTATTGCTCTTAGAAAATGCTCTTTGTCAAAATCAGGCCAGAGAACCCTGGTAAACCAAAGCTCGGTGTAAGCCATTTGCCAAAGCAGAAAATTACTTATTCTAAGTTCGCCGCTGGGCCTTATCAAAAGGTCTGGATCGGGAAGATCTCCGGTGTGCAGATGTTTTCTCAGCACTTCCTCTGAGATATCTTCGGGAAAAAGTTCTTCCTCTAGCGCTTTTTGAACAATATCTTTTACCGCCTTTATTATCTCAGAGCGCCCTCCATAATTAATGGCAAAATTTAAGACCATCCCAGAATTATTCTTGGTATTTTCAAGGGCATTATTAACTGCTTTATAAGTTCTCTCAGGAAGTTTCTCCAAATCACCCATGGCTTTAATAATAATATTTTTTTCGACCAGGGATGGTAATTCCTTGCGCAAATATTCTTCTGGAAGTCTCATTAAAAAATCTACTTCCCATCTTGGTCTCTTCCAATTTTCTGTAGAGAAAGCATAGCATGTTAATATCTGCACTCCCAGATCATGCGAAGAAGTAACTATCTCCTTCAAGGCATTCATGCCTGCTCTATGTCCTGCGATCCTTGGAAGTCCTCTTTTTCGAGCCCATCTCCCATTTCCGTCCATCACTAATGCAATATGAATAGGCAGGTTTTCTAATGAGACCTGCCTGATCATTTCTTCTTCTCTTTTCAACTTTTCACTATTACTACCCATTTAGCCACTCCACCTGCAGTTTATTGCAAAAAATTACTTGCTATGTACAAAAAAAGAAGGCGAACACCTTTTGTTATTCTTGGACCGAAACGACCAATTCCACTAAAGCGTCCCCTACTACTGATTGGCGCACGACACGAAATTGTTCTGGTATACACTCCCTGTTTTTTTCACCAGTATAATCAGGAGGAACACTTTTCTTTAAATAAAAATTAATATTGTTATCCTTTAGAATTTCAAGAGCATTACTAAGGGGATATGCAGTAACATCAGGTATCATTTCTTCATTAAGACCCCATTATTTTATAAGATATATTATACTTCCATTATCTCCTTTTCTTTTGCCTCAAGCAAGGCATCAACCTCTTCAATTTTTTCTTTGGTAATCTCCGTATTTTCTTCCTGGAAAAGACGCAGGTCGTCTTCGGTGAGAGCGCCATTTTTTTCTTGGGTCTTTAACTGGTCATTTGCCTCTCTCCTGATATTCCTAATCGCCACCCTGGCTTCTTCGGCTTTCTTGCGAACGACCTTGCTCAACTCCTTTCTTCTTTCCTCAGTTAACTGTGGAATAGAAAGCCTGATTACAGTGCCGTCGTTATTAGGAGTTAACCCCAAATCTGATTTTAAAATTGCTTTTTCTATATTAGGCATAACTCCTTTGTCCCACGGCTGTATAACCAGAAGACGTGGTTCTGGAGCCGAGATGGTAGCAAGCTGGTTAAGAGGTGTAGCTGCGCCATAATAGTCAATAGTAATTTTATCCAGCAGTGCCGGGGCTGCTCGGCCTGCCCTTATTGTTGCCAGTTCATTCTTGAATACTTCGACACTTTTTTGCATTTTTTTGCGGGAATTCTCCAAAATTTCTTCCATTTAGGTTATTTCCCCCCTTACTATTGTTCCTAATTTTTCTCCCATTATAACTCTTTTGATGTTTCCTGATCTATTCAAGCCGAAAACTACCAGGGTGATCTTGTTATCCATACACAAAGAAGCCGCTGTAGAATCCATCACCCCAAGTCCCCACTTAATTACATCAATATAGCTTAATTCAGTAAACTTCTTAGCTTCATTATTTAACAAGGGGTCCATATCATAAACAGCATCTACTTTTCCTTTTGCCAGCAAGATCACTTCTGCTTCTATTTCCGCTGCCCGCAGGGCAGCGGCAGTATCTGTAGAAAAATAGGGATTACCAGTTCCTCCCGCAAATATCACTACCCTTCCCTTTTCCAAATGCCTAATTGCCCTTCTGCGAATATAAGGCTCAGCTACCTGCTGCATCTCTACAGCGGTCTGTACTCTGGTGTCTACATCAAGGCTTTCCAGGGCGTCCTGCAAAGCCAGAGCATTGATAACCGTGGCCAACATACCCATATAATCCGCTGTCGCTCTGTCCATTCCCCTTTCCCAGGCTTTTGCCCCCCTCCAGATATTGCCTCCACCAACAACTACTGCTATCTCCACGTTAAATTTTTTTACTTCCTTTAGTTGCTCTGCTATACTTTTTAACACTACATAATCTATACCACTGGATGTTTCACCCGCAAGAGCTTCTCCGCTTAGTTTTAGAACAACTCTTTTATAAACCGGCAATGTCATCTGACAACCTCCAAGATTCACTTACCATTACGTTTTTTATATTCGACACTACAACAGGGAACCCTGCCTATATATCTTATTTTTCTTTCCAAAACAGTTCAGTTATAGCATTTCCATGAACGGTGTTATTCAATAGAAAGCAGATAGTAATAAAGAGGTTGACCGCCGCAATGTAGTTCGACTTCCATATCTGGATATTCTGTGGCCAGCTCTTCGGCTAATTTTTGAGCCTCCTGTACAGAAACATCTTGACCGTAAAAGAGGCTTATAATTTCGTCACTGTCCTCCCGCATCCTCCAAATCAATTGGTGAGTCAAACTGTTTGTTTCGTCACCACTGACAAGTAATGTGCCATTGGCCAAACCGATGATGCTATTTTTACTGACCCATATGTCATTGATAGTAGCATCACGAGTAGCAAAGGTCACTTCACCTGTTTTTACCTGCTCTGCTCTTTTACACATTTCTTTATTATTCTCTTCCAACGTATTCTCCCTGTTAAGAGATAGCAATACAGATAAACCTTGAGGGATAGATCTGGTATCGATCACCACAACCTCTTTATCAACGAGCTTTGAGGTCTGTTCGGCAGCCAGACGAATATTATTATTATTAGGCAGTACTATAACCTTCGTAAAAGGTATATCAACTATGGCGTCTCTAATTTCTTGAACTGATGGGTTCATACTCTGACCACCGGCAATAATTTTATCAGCACCAAGGCTTGAAAAAATAGCGGAAAGCCCATTTCCAGAAGATATGGTAACCACACCAATACCTTCAGTAACCTCTCGGGAAGAAGAATCATTTTCGTAATTTTTAGAAGAACTACTCCAATGTGTTTCCTGGAACTGATCAACCATGTTATCAATTTTAATCTCATGAATACTACCGTAGGCGAGACATAGCTCCAGAACATTTCCTGGGTTAGAGGTATGAATATGTACTTTTACCACTTTTTCATCCCCTGCTACCGCTAAAGAATCTCCCCATTTTCCCAGGATATCCCGAAATTTTGATAGAGATATATCCGTTCCTCTGATTACTAGTTCGGTACAGTAAGGAAAGCGAGCATCAAAATCTTCTATATTGTTTCCCCTATTAACTTTAGTTTTTTCCCGTCCAGCTATTTCCCCTAATACTGACTCGCCTTCAAGGTAATCTGCTTTTTCGGATGAAGAAAGGAAGCTCTGGAGGCAACCTTCCAAAAAAATCACCAGACCAAGTCCACCTGCATCAACAACTCCTGCTTCTTTTAATACCGGGAGTTGGTCAGGCGTTCTTTCAAGCGCCTCTCTCCCACTTTTTATGGCTATCTCTAGCAGCTCAACAAAATTTAAGGGCGTTTTTATAATATCCTTGGTTCCCTTTGCAATCTCCCTGGCAACAGTAAGTATTGTTCCTTCTACTGGTTTAGAAACTGCATTATAAGCATATACTATTCCATACTGAAAAGCTTTCCCCAATTCAGAAAGTTGCGCTTGTTCTTTGGAGGCAAGTCCCCTGGCTATACCTTGAAAAAGTTGTGATAATATTACCCCGGAATTGCCCCGAGCACCCATAAGAGAACTCTGAGCTGCGATCTTAGCAACCTCTCCTATTGAGTCAGTATGTGTTCTCTGCATCTCTCTGGCAGCAGCCATAAGTGTTAAGCTCATGTTAGTTCCTGTATCTCCATCTGGAACAGGAAATACATTGAGCTCATTAATAGCTTTCTTGTGAAGTTCAAAGTAGCTGCAGGCTTCCAAAATCATGTCACGCAAATCATTGCCATATAAATAAATATCCTCTTTTTTCAATTGGTTCATTTATCGGACCACTCCACTGATAAAATTAGTATTAATTGTTATGGATAAAAGCCAATCCTACAACCCCGGGACCGGCATGAGTGGTAATAACGGGGCTTAATTCATACGAGGCCACCTGCACCCCTGGCAATTTTTGCTGGATCATTTTTTCCAGCTTTTCAGCATTTATCTCTGCTTCAGCCTCCATTACGGCTACTTGCAAACCTTCCATTGAACCAGGAAGTTCTGCTACCATTCTTTCCATGGCTTTTTTCATTGTTCTTACCTTGTCAAATACCTCTATTTTGCCCTGAGAAAAATGCAATATGGGTTTAATCTGCAGCATGGTTCCTAACAAGGCTTGGGCTCCTCCGATACGACCACCTTTTTTCAAATATTCAAGAGTATCTGGCACAAACAAAACCTGCTGATTATTTATTAAAACCTTCACCAGCTTGACTATGGACTCCCTATGTTCACCTTTCTCTGCTAAGGCTGCAGCTTCCTGAACAAGCATGGCCAATCCCGCCGCCGTTGATTGGGAATCGACGACAGATATTTTTTGTTCATCGAGCATTTTAGCTGCTGCCTGTGCACTTTCCACAGTGCCACTAATTCCAGAAGAAATGTGGATGGAAACTATTTCTTTTCCGTCCAAGAGCAATTTTTCAAATACATTCTTAAAGTCACCAGGAGAAGGTTGTGAAGTAAAAGGCATCTGAGAAGATTTTTTCATTTTTTCAAAAAAAGAAGTGTTGGAAATGCTTCCATCCACAATAACTTCATCCGGGAAATTAACATACAGAGGAACAATCTCAACATTATATTTTTTATGAAACTCTTTCGCAAGATACGCGGTAGAGTCGGTAACAATAGCAACATTTGACATATTTTTACCCCTCCAGCAGTAGTTTATATTAAATTTTCTATTAATTCTTCACTAAAACATGAAAACCCTTCTTTAAAAACTTTTTTTATGGCCATTTCTTTTCTTTCCCAAAAGGGGCATAATATTTGACAATCATTTTGAGAAATCCATCTTTTCTTTTTTCCTATAACCCATACTGTATTTGGCAAGTAAAAATTAAATAGTTCGGCAGCTAAAAAAAAGTGCAGAGCTAGAAAGGCTGCCATCTTTAGGTTAAAGTAATGAGTTCCTGGAGGAGTCCCCTTCCCCCGATGGGGAAGGGGACAAGAGTTCTTGTTCTGTTCTGCTCCTTCCTCTTCATTATTTTGGTTTTCTTTCAGGCCAGATAAGGCCTGTCTCAACAGGTCTACTAATATGATTGAAAAGAATAAGGTTGTGGATAGGTAGCAGTGGCAGCAGTGGGGTCCGGGGGGAGGGGTGTTAAGATTGTGGAAAACGTTAAATTTCTTCCCCCAAAAGGAAAACCCACAACAATCAATATCAGGGGTCTTAGGGGCGACCAACGGGCCAGAGAGCTTGACGGCCTGGACTTAAGCCGTGTGCTGGTCCTGGCCATCGACACTGCCCGCGATTTTCCCAAAGCCCTGTTGTTTGATTATTTCGGTATAGTCCTCGAGAAACCCTTCTTCTTCGCGGTAAATTGTAACGGAATTTTTTTGCTGCATCAGAAGGTTCAGTACTGGGCAGATTGCGTAAATGCACAGCGGGTTTTTGTCGGTATTGAAGGAACCGGCTGCTACCACAATGCTATTTATGAAGAGTTGAAAAAATTGGGTTATGAAGTAAACCTGGTCAATTCTTTTACCACCTCCTACGAGCGCAAAAAGATGCTGGATTATTCCAAGACAGATGATAAGGACCTGATGGCCATTGGCTAGGCCATTATCGCCAACAACGGTTTATCGACCAAGCGTGTAACCGGGGTTTACCAGCAGGTGCAGGCAGTTTGTCGTACCAGACGTCAACTGGTAAGCGAAGCATCCGCTATTAAAACCCAAATCCGCCAGCTGATGAGCATAGTTTTCAGAGAGTTTCAGGGCCTGGTAAACGCGGCTGAACTCAAACAGCAGAAAATATTTGCTTCTTTTTGGAACCGTAAAAGCCAAATGATAATGCGTTACTACCCCCTGCCGGACCAGCTCCTGCAACTGGGAGAGACCGGCCTTAGACAGCTGGCTGCCGCTGAAAAAGTAGAGATAGAAGACCAGGAGATCGAGCTTTTATTAATAGCTGCAGAAAGAGCCTTAATGCTCCAATCTATGGACCATTCCTGGTTCTTGGGTGAACAGATCAAGTTTAGACTCAAACAGCTGGAAACTCTGGAAGAACAGATCGCCCACTTAGAGTTCCAGGTAGAAGAGATGCTGGTTAAAAACACCGGCCGTATTGCTCTTAACCATCAAGGGTGTTAACGTTGTCACCGCTGCAGAGTTCATTGCTGGAATCGGCACAATCTTTAAATATACCTGCAACAGGCAGCTGGTTAAACTAGCCGGTATCAATCCTGTGTCTCCCAAAGCGGCGACAAGAAAACAAAAGCATTTCAGATCAGCAGACAGGGCAATCCCAGACTGTGTGATAAGTAGCAAAAAAGTATCGAAATAAGGTACACAAAATGTTACATAAATGGTATAATATAGGTAGAAATAAACAAAAAAGGAGCATCTACCTTATGCCATATATCGAGGGAGAAGACCGGAACCAGCTCATCCTTTTTCCTGCAAGTATAGAAGACTACATAGCAGAAGATAACCCGGTGCGGGTAATCGAGGCCTATGTGGAGCAGTTGGATATGGCCGGGCTTGGTTTTAAATTCGCAGAGTGCCCCCGGACAGGCAGGCCGCCGTATAGGCCCCAAGATTTACTCAAGCTATATATTTATGGATATTTAAACCGGATCCGCTCATCACGCAGGTTGGAGCATGAAACCGAAAGAAACATAGAATTAATATGGCTATTAAGCAAATTAAGCCCGGACTTTAAAACCATTGCTGATTTCAGGAAAAACAACAAGCAAGCCTTAAAGAAGGTTTACCGCGATTTTAACGAACTTTGTAAAGAGTGGTCACTGTTTGGCAAAGAACTGGTAGCTGTAGACAGCTCCAAATTTAAAGCATCTAATTCCAAGCGCAACAATTTCAGCAAGAAGAAACTGGCCAGACAGCAGAAATACCTCGAGGAAAAAATAGAGCAGTATTTAGAAGAGCTTGATAAGCACGACGAAGCAGAAAGTACTGACCGCCAACCTGCAGCAAAAGAGATAAAAGAAAGGATCAAAGAGCTACAAGAGCGCAAGCAGAAATATGAGCGCTATCAGAAAGACCTGGAAGAAAAAGGCGAAAACGAGATCTCTACCGTGGACCCTGACGCCCGCCTCATGTCCAGCAACAACAACGGGGTAGATGTTGCTTACAACGTTCAAACCACCGTAGATGCCAAACATAAGCTGGTAGCCGACTTTGAGGTCACCAACCATCCCAATGACTTGGGCCAGTTGAGCAAAATGGTTTTAAGCGCCAAAGACATTTTTGGAGTAGATGGCCTAGAGGCCCTGGCCGATAAAGGATATTACCACGCAGATGATCTAAAGATTTGCGTAGAAAACGGGATAACACCTTATGTAAGCAAGCAAAACTATTCCAGCGGCACAGGTGAACGGGACTTTTACCCGGACAGGTTTAGATATGACAAAGAAAAAGCTGTTTATATATGTCCGGCCGGTGAAGAGTTGAGTTACAGCAGAACCCGCAGGACAAAGGACAAGCAAGTTTTGGGTTATGACTATAATAATCACCGGGCTTGTATGAACTGCTCCTACAAAAGCAGGTGTACCAAAAGCGCAAAAGGCAGAAGTATTTTCAGGCACGTAGACCAGGATTTTTTGGATTCGATCAATGCTCAAACAGCAGCAAATAAAGAAAAATACCGTTTAAGAGCCTTAATTGTGGAGCACCCCTTTGGAACGTTAAAACGGAACTGGAATGCCTATTACTTTTTAAAAAGGTTGAAAGAAAAGAAAGAACCGGTGCCGGGATAGGTACCAATTCTTTTTTTATCAAAATATCTGGGGTGCTTTTAGATATTGTAAACCGTAGGAACTAACTTTTCTACAAGTTTTGCTGCTACTTGTGACACAGTCTGACGCGAGCATGGCAGCCAATTTCCGTAATAGCGCTATCTGCAAACGGTGCGTTTATACGGCTGTATCCGGTCCCTACAGTATAATGAATATCTTTAAGCGCAAGACCAGTGCCCTCAAAAGCTCAATTCAGAGCACCTATAGAACTGTTGAGACTATCAGAGCCGGTACGCATATTGGATGTAGCATACAGTTCACCGTCACACAAAATAGCCGGCTGCGAACTAACAGAACCTACACACACGCCAGCGGTGATAATAGAAGCCACTTTCCAGTCTTTATCAGGATCATGCCAGCGCTCTTCATACCATCTCCAAAATTCTTATTTCTTTTTATGTTCTGCCAAATTAAACACTCCACTTTTATTCCTTTATGCTTTCTCTTCAGCTGCTAATGCCGCACCATATGCATTGACAAATTCTGGTTTTTCAGGGATTAACAGTTCAACTCCCAACTCCTCTTCTAAGGCCTTAATAAAACCGGGATTCCTGGCCATCCCGCCAATTAAAACCATTTCTCTCTCCAGGCCTACCCTTCGAACCAAGGCGGCAATTCTACTAGCTATCGCATCGTGTATAGCACTGGCTATATCATTTTTAGGGGTGTTAGCATGGATTAATGACACCACCTCTGACTCTGCAAACACAGCACATTGGGCATTCATGGGGACAGCCTGAGTAGACTCAAGAGAAAGTCTGCCCATATCTTCAAGATCAACTTCCAGGGCGTGAGCCATAGTTTCTACAAAAAAACCGGTTCCAGCCGCACACTTTTCATTAATAGCAAAATCTAAGATCTTTTGATTTCATTAACCTTGATTACTCTTGCTTCTTCTGCTCCTAAATCACTTATGGTCCTGGCCTGTGGAAGTATATTTACTGCACCCTTGGCTGCAGAACTAATATCCGTTATATAATTCTCGGCAAAAGCCACCTCGCTTTGGCCAGCACCAGTAGCTACTATATAACCTATATCATTTTTACTGATGCCTGCCTCCAGTAAAGCCTGATTACAAGAATCTTCAGCAGCTTTTTTCTGGTCAAAACCGCTGCAAACTATACCATAGGAAAGAATTTTTTTATTTTCAACTATTACCGTCTTTGTAAACTTGTTTCCCACATCAGTACCTGCTGTAATCATTAAATAAATAACACCCCTTTAGGCGATACATCGTGACCAACAAAGAGCTTTTCCCCAAATTATTAAAATGGCAGGATAACCCCTGATACTACCAGCAACCCCAGTATGCTTTTATTAATACCATACCTATTATGTGCTTTATAACTTCCGCCGGAAAAAAATCGCTTATAACCTGCATCCCCGGAAAGTGTAACGATAAAAAAACCAGGAATGCCAAATTTTAAGAGATTTATTAAACATTGCTTCCTTTTACCTCGTTACACTAATGCGGGAATGCAGGTTGTACCTTTGTTTGGTTTATTAATTAATCGAAATAGTCACCGTACTCGTCGGA
>CAZMLU010000010.1:1260-46135 GCA_964567295.1 uncultured Desulfovibrionaceae bacterium | reverse complement strand
ATTCCTGGAACGAAAACTTCCCTTTTTCTTTGTCTCCTTCTCCTCCTTTCTCTTTTAGTTTCCCTCTTCTTTGCCAAGGGAAGACAAAGGGTAGAGTAGCCTGAAATACTGAAAAATGAAGCATCCAGGTGCCTTCCTTGTAGAGTAGGCTGAAACCTAAACAACCAAACGCTTTTAGATGTAATCTGGCCCCCACACTGCTTCCCCGGAGATTGCCCGTAATTTTATATCTGAAAGGGATAAAGAGCAACCCCGCAAGCAAGACAAATGCAAAAATTATAATGATTAATATAATAAGGACAATTGTAGGCAAGTCCCAGCTCTCCTCTCTGGAGAATAAGAATAACTTGACTTAACTGCTTTAATTCATGAACTTAAAATGTCAATTCTTCCTGTTTCTCCGTTGATTTGAACTAAGGCAGCAGATAACTAGTCTGAACTTCCTGTTCAGGCCTTTTGTGCTTGGAAGTGTGCTCCTGGATGAATCAGATTTTTCCATTCAAAAACAATTTTCTTAACCGTGGATCATATTTTCCGATGGCATAACGGAGCATTGTGCGGGGCATCGTTATGATAATATTTTTGTAAAAAAGAATATGCTGCATCAACATCCCGCTTGCCAATCTCCCGGAGCATCCAGCCCACCGCTTTGTGGATCAGGTCGTGTTCGTGCTCCTGAAACCGTTCTGCCAGCTTCAGGGTTTCTTCGTACTGCCCGTTTTTGATAAAATGGAAAGTAGCCATAACGGCGATCCTCTGCTGCCATAGATCCCCGGATTGGGCAAGATCATAGAGCAACTCCTTTTTTTGATTGATTAAATAGGGACCCAATATTTTATGGGCTGAGGCATCCACCAGGTCCCAGTTGTTAAAGCCAGGGAGGTTCTGCAGGTATAGCTTTACAATCTCTTCCCTTTCTTCCGGAGAACCTTTTTCAAATTGCAGGCAAAGGATAAACAGTGCTGTAAGTCGACACTCATGAAAAGGTCCCCTTCCCCATAACCGCCGGGGATAGCTTTGAAAAAGCGCTGCAATATTTTCGCTTTCTCCGGGTCAGCAAACGGTTCTCATTCTATAACGTAAAAAGCGAGAACTTACAGTGAAGACCTCCCGCTTTGCACGTTAACCGAAGCTTATTTAAATTTAGAGTATAGATCTTGTAATTGTTTCTTAAACTCATCTGTTCCTTTCTCCAGTTCTTTTTTAACACCTTCCCATGTCTCAGTGCTTGTTTCTTTCAAGCCTTTTAGTTCTTCGTTGATTTTTTGGTACTGTGCTTCCAGCTCTTTGATTTTGTCCTGGTAAGAAATTTTTGCTTCTGCTTCTTTCTTTTCCGCTTGGGCCTTTACTTTATCCAATTCGGCTTTCCATTCTTTTAATTGAGCTTCCAGTTTCTTTTGATAGGCTTCTTTTTCCATTGGTTCATACGCCTCCTTCCTTTTTATTACAATTAATAATATTATTTAGTAAGTACTACTATACTGGAAAATTTTGAATTAAGCAAGATAAATAGAGCTTAAACAAAAAAAGGGGAGGATTGCTCCCCTTGTTAAGCGCAATATAAATAACTTAATTATAGCGAATTACTTAAGTACTTGCATTTCTACGGTTCCAATGCCGTGCGGTTTAAGGCCTATATCCTCTGCTGCCCGCCTGGAGAGGTCAATTATTCTTCCCGAGACATGCGGGCCACGGTCATTTATACGCACCTTAACGCTTTCCCCTGTGCCTAAAAATGTAACCCTGACCTCCGTCCCAAAAGGCAGTTCCAGGTGTGCTGCCGTATAGTCGTTCTGGTTATAAACTTCACCGCTGGCAGTATTCCTGCCATGAAAATTGCCTCCATACCAGGAAGCTATTCCCTTTGTGGAATAGGCAACCTCGCTTTTATTGCTATTATCGCTTACATTGCTTTCCTGTGCCTCTTCTTGCGCTTCATACTCTTCCAGCTGCTCTTCTACCTGTTTATGGAACATTTCTTTTCTTTCCGGCTCCCCCCAGTCGAGCAGGGGGTCAAGTATCCCCCCAATCATTTTCAGAGAAATATATGCATGGCCATCAATTATTTTTGACGAATAGTCTGTTTCTAGCTCTGCCCCGTTAACGTAAACCGAATTATTTTCTTTAGGGAAGCGAAGCATAAAAGTTTCCCCTTTGACCGTAACTGTTCTGGTTTGTTCGCTCCAGGAAACCTCCATATCCAGGTATTCACAAAATGCTCTTAGAGGGATCATGGTTTCGCCGTCCAGAAGCAGAGGCGGAGGATCAAATTCTAAGGTTTGCTCAACGCTTCTCGCCTTTTGAAGAGCAGCATTTTGCAGCAACTTGTCTTCCGCAAGGGTCGCTTCATAATCAGACACAAAATCTTGGCTTGAAACTATTCTGTTCCCCTCAGTGACAGGTGATTCTGCGGCAAAAATCATTGTAATGGAAAATACCAGCACTAGAGCCGGCACTAAAATAAAAATAATTATTTTCTTCAATTTCCTTCCCCCTCAACTGTTTAAAAGCCCCTTTATGGTCTTTTCACTTTATCAATTATTTACCCGGCTTTTTGTTAAAATATATTAATATCTATAACTTATATTAATATATTTATTAATATTTGTCAAGCATACGGCGTTTTGGGCCTCTATTACGGCTGGCAGGCAATTATTAAGTACCTTAACAATTCTAAAAATTTACCTTAAAAAATCCTGATCACCCGGGCGAGCTGGCTTGAGGAACGCCATAAAAAAAACTGTATAGTTACTAACCATACAGTTTTTTTATCTGACTTGAACTGACATAAACTGCCTTTTCCCTAAAATTCCACATCCTCCATTTCAAAGGTTTTATCTCTTCTCATCAAACTTTTTACCCCTTCAAGTGGTGTTTTGCCCTGGAAAAGTATATCATAAACTTCATTGGATATGGGCATTTCTACTTCGTAGATCCGGGACAATTCTTTGGCAGCCTTCGCTGTTTTGATGCCCTCGGCCACCATTTTCATCGATGAAGTAATATCCGTTACGGTGTTACCTTTTCCTAACATTAATCCGACGTAGCGATTTCTGCTGTGGGTACTTGTGCAGGTGACAAAAAGATCGCCGACCCCGGTTAAACCACTGAATGTATTGCTTTTTGCCCCCATAGCCACACCTATTCTGGTAATCTCGACCAGCCCGCGGGTAAGTAGGGCTGCTTTGGTATTGTCGCCAAAACCCATTCCTTCGCAAATCCCTGCTCCTATAGCAATAATATTTTTAAAGGCTCCCCCAAGTTCTACTCCGGTCAGATCTGTGTTGGTATAAACCCTGAAAGTAGAACCCATAAATACATCTTGTACTTTTTCGGCTATTTCTTGCTCTCTTGAAGAGACTACTGTAGCTGTGGGTATTCCCCGCACAACTTCTTCGGCATGGTTAGGCCCTGATATAACCGCGATCTTAGCTTTGACTTCGGGAGACAGCTCATACTCGATCACCTGGGAAAGACGTTTCAGGGCTTCTTCCGCGATACCCTTGGCAGTATTTACAATAATACAGTCTTTTTCCAAATAATCTTTTATATTGCCTGTCGTTTCACTAACTGCATGAGAAGGAACGGCCAGTACTATCAACTCTTTTCCTGTTACTGCCTTTTCCAGATCATCCGTAGGGTATACTGTTGCCGGAAAAGAAATACCGGAAAGATACTCCGGGTTTTCGCCTGTAGAAGAGAATTTTTCAACAAGTTCCTTTCTTCTAGCCCAAAGCACTACGTTAAAACCTTTGTTTCCCAACATTACTGCCAGTGCGGTCCCCCAGCTTCCAGCTCCAATGACCCCAATATTCATTAATAATACACCTACCTTTTTGTAAGGACGCTATCTACTTTTTCTCCAAATTTTGATTCAGTGCCGTTGATCAATTTCTTTATATTAGACGCATGCCTTATAACAATTAACAAACAGATAGACAACCCTATAAGAAAGTAATCCGGGGGATAAGCTGCTATCTGCATATACACTGGAATTAGTATGCTCCCGGTAAGAGAACCCAGTGATACATAGCGAGTAAGGGCTATGATTATACAAAAGATACAAAATACCACAAGGGCCGGCAAGGGAGAAAACCCGAGAAAAACTCCCAGGGTGGTTGCCACTCCCCTGCCACCTCTAAACCCAAAAAATATGGGCCAGTTGTGACCTATAATGGCGACTAAACCGCATAGTAAGGGAAAGGCGGTTCCAGGCAGCACGAGATTTCCCAGGAAAACAGCAATGAAGCCCTTTAAAACATCCAAAACAAGAACAACGAGCCCCATCTTCAGACCCAACAGCCTCGATATATTGGTGGCCCCGGTGCTGCCGCTTCCCAAACTCCGAATATCCACGCTGCTGAACAATCTGGCAAAAATATATCCAAAAGATATAGAGCCAATTAAATAAGAAAGAATTACCGCCATAAAAGCCAATCTAATCCTCTCCTTTTCTTTTTCTGGTTCTAACCAGCAACCTGATGGGTGTACCCTGGAAACCAAAGGCTTCACGAAGCCTGTTTTCCAGGTAACGCAGGTAAGAAAAATGGATTAAAGAAGTATCATTCACAAATAAAACAAAGGAAGGAGGCTTGATATGCGGCTGGGTGCAGTAATAAATTTTGCCGCTTTTTCCCTTATAAGAAGGCAAGGGGTTGATAGCCTGGGCATCTGCTAATAGGTCGTTTAAAATGGGAGTAGCGATGCGCATGGTATAATTGGCGTAAACATCCTGGAAAATATTAAATAATTTATGAAAATGTTTGGGCTCGTGGATGGAAGTAACTACAAGGGGCGCAAAAGATACAAATTTCAATGCTTCTCTTGCCTCTTCCTTGATTTTTTTACCCCCGTCAACCTTTCTTTCTTCTTTAACAAGGTCCCATTTATTTAAAGCTATTACCATTGCTTTTCCGCTTTCCAGGATATAACCGGCGACACGCTTATCCTGTTCTGTCACCTTTTCTTGAGCTTCCAGCAAAAACAGGACCACGTCGGCTTTATCTATCGCTTTTAAGGAGCGAAGTGTGCTGTAGAACTCAATATTTTCTTTTATCTTGCTCTTACGCCGTATCCCGGCTGTATCAACCAGCATATATCTTTGAGAGTTTATTTCCACCATAGTGTCTATCGAGTCCCTGGTAGTACCGGGTTCGCTGTCGACTATCACACGTTCTTGACCCAACAGGGCATTAATAATGGAAGATTTCCCTACGTTGGGACGCCCCACTACAGCAATGCGCATTACGTCTTCAAAGATTTTTTCTTTTGACTCTTTAGGAGGAAAGAAGGAAACAATGGCATCCAAAAGGTCGCCCGTATTTAAGCCGTGTTCCGCAGAAACAGGCAGGGGCTCTCCGAGCCCTAGCTTGAAGAATTCCGCAACACTTAGCTCTCGAGACTCCACTTTGTTGGCTACTAAGACCACCGGGTTTTCTTGGCGGCGAAGCTCATTGGCAATCTCCTCGTCAAGGGCTGTAATTCCCTGACGTCCGTCAAGAAGAAACACGATAACCGTAGCTTCTTCCATGGCCAGGCGGGTCTGTAGTTGAACTTGTTTCTCCAGGGACTCATCTTCTTTAAACGTAAGCCCTCCTGTGTCCACTACACTAAATTCCATGTTAAGCCATTCAGCACGACCGAAGATCCTGTCTCTTGTTACGCCGGGCGTTTTTTCCTCTATGGCCTGCCTTTCTCCTACGAGTCGGTTAAAGAGGGTAGATTTTCCTACATTCGGACGCCCTACGAGGGCCACCAGCGGAGTATTCAAAAAGTCACCTCGCTTTCTTGCTGCTGCGTTTAATTAAGAACTTTCTTATATCAATCAGTTTATCAACCGGTACGATAGTAGTGTCTATCCTTTCGGAAAGGGAATTCAGGGTGACTCCGTCTAAAAAAAGACCTGTTCCTTCCTTAATCATGGTCGAGGGTATAAAGAGATAATGGCCCGGTTTTTTCCGACGTAAAGAATGAAATAGATCTCTACCTGTAAGCAAACCTGCGACATCTACATTACCTCCCCAAAACCTGTTTTCAACAACAAATAGTTCAGCCTCCAAATTTTTTACCTTATTAAGTTCTTTTAAAAACAGCTTGAGAAAAGGAGCAGCTGCACGTCCTGTTGCAATAGATATTTTTGTATTATTTTGCACTTCGAAGAGAGCTCTTTTTTTCCAGGCTGATAGTTCGTTTAAAAACAGGCGGCACAGCCCCACCCCATTTTCCAGTTGATGGTAATTACCATAATGTTCATGAGACGGTAGAGAGGTCCTGGAAAGTAGATAAAAATCATCCGCCAGGTAAACAAAAGGTGAGCCGAGTTCTTTTAGATATACTTCTTGGAGAGTAGAATACTTTTCCACTATCTCCTGAGCCATATCCCCGGTTACTTTTCTTAAAGATTTTAAACCCCTCCTGTACCTTGTTAGCCCCACAGGCACCAATGCTATCGTTTTCATAAAAGGGTACAATGCAGCCAGATCTTGGACCGTTTTTTCCAAAACCGCTCCATCGTTAACCCCGGGGCATATAACAATCTGGCCATGCATTTCAATTCCTGCCCTTACCAGCCTGCCCAGTTGTTCCATTATTCTTCCGGCCGCTAAATTACCCATCATTTTTTTTCGCACAGCGCCATCGGTTGCATGAATAGAGATATAAAGGGGAGAAACATTTCTACGGATTATCCTCTGCAGGTCGTTTTCTTTTGCATTGGTAAGAGTAATGTAATTGCCGTCGAAAAAAGAAAGGCGATAATCATCATCTTTCTCATAAAGTGGGGGGCGCATCCCACCGGGTTGTTGGTCAATAAAGCAAAAGATGCAGTTGTTCTGACAATGATAAGGTGGACTAAGGGTTGGAAAGAAAAATTCTATTCCAAAATCCTCATCCGGTTCTTTTTCTACTGTGGTCTGCTTAAGACTTCCATTGCGGTAAAACTGAAGATCCAATTTTTCATCAGCTGAAAGATAACGATAATCCAAGATATCAAAGAAAGAACTCTCATTAATTTTTAAAATACGGTCTCCGGGCTTGATACCTGCTTTTTGGGCGGGGGTGTCGGACGCCACATTTATAATTTCAAAACCTCTATCCATTGGCAACTCTCCGATAAAAGATATAACTCATTATCCTATGTGCTTACGGAAGTGTCAAGACTTCCCGTTTTTAAATGTTAATCTCTATGAAAGGAAAAATAAGTGATTAGATAAGGCCTGCTTCCCCAGAAAAAAGGAGCAGGCCTTATAGATATAGCAAGCAATATATCTTCAAGAATCATTATTTCTCTTCACTATCTTCTTCCTCTTCAACACCTTCTGCGTCATCTTTCCCGCTGTTGGGAAAAAGGCTGCCAAAGACATCTCCCAGGGTTACATTCTGGTTCTCTTGCTCCTTTTGTTTGGCGGATGCTGAAAAATCTCTGGGTGCAGGACGGGCTTCTTTTATACTAAGGCTTATTCTTTTGCCTTCCGTGTTAATATCAAGTATCTTGGCCTCAACTTCTTCTCCTTCTTGAAGAACTTCAGAGGGGTGTTTAACATGAAAATCTGCCATCTGAGAAATATGAACCAACCCTTCAACTCCGGGCATTATTTGCACAAAAGCACCAAAGTTGACAATCCTGGTTACTTTACCATCGACAACTGTTCCCACCTGAAATTTTTCTTCTATCTGAACCCAGGGATCAGCCTGAGCCTGCCTCATGCTGAGACTTATTCTCTCTCTCTCCGGTATCACTTCTAGAACCTTAATCGGGACTTCTTCGCCGACTTTTAAGACATCACGGGGATGTCCAACCCGCTGCCAGGAGACTTCCGAGATATGCACAAGTCCGTCTATACCACCCACATCAACAAAAGCCCCGAAGTCAGTTAATCTTTTTACTATCCCGTTGATAATCTCTCCTTCAGTAAGATTATCAATGGTATCCTGCTTTTGTTGTTCCTGCTCGTCTTCCAGGGTTTGTTTCCTGGACAATATTACTTTATCACGCTCTCTATTAAGTTCCACTACTTTAAAAGAAAATTCTTGCCCTAAAAACTCTTGAAAATCTGGAATGTAGCGAATGTCAACCAGGGACCCGGGCATAAATCCTTCAATACCGCTCTTTAGATCAATAATGATACCTGCAGGAACTATTTCTTTTACATTCCCACTCAGGGTGGTAGAAGCCTCCAACGCATCTTCCAGTTCTTTCCAACGCCGTTCTCTTTCCAGGCGTTTCTGCGAAACTGTTGTTTTGTCTTCCTCATCATTTGTCTTCAAAACCAGCAGGTCGACAGTGTCTCCTCTGGAGAATAAACTTTCCAGGCTATTATCGCCTTCTAAGTAAACCTCCTTTCGAGGAAGAACTGCTTCAGACTTGGCTCCAATATCAACAAGAACCTGATCTTCCTCCACCAGAACAACTTTTCCCGTAACAACATCACCAGGCATGTATTCTTTGGCATCTTCCTGGTTAAGTTCTTCCTGATTTAACTCCTCCTGAGCTGGTTCCTCCTGAGCTGGTTCCTCCTGAGCTGGTTCCTCCTGAGCTGGAGGAAATTCCTCTGTTGCTTTTTCCTCAAAACTTTCTTCTTCCATCATAACCATGACCTCCTTTATCCTCCAATAAGGGGTTGAAGCCCCGGCAGTGACCCCTACAGTCTTTGTACCTACCAGCCACCCTCTGAAGATCTCACGGGCTCCGGTAACCTGGTAAGTTTTTGTTATTTCACGGCATGCTTGAGTTAATTTGCGAGTGTTTGAGCTTTGCTCATCACCCACTACCAACATCAAGTCTACCGTATTTGCCAATTTTAGCGCAGCCTTCTGTCTTTGTGCCGTTGCTCTGCAAATGGTATTATGCACTTCTAGCTGAGGATTTTTTGCCTTTAGTTCTTGCGCGAATTCGGCAAAATTATCTTCCTGTTGCGTGGTTTGCGAAATTAATACGGCTTTTAAAGAAAGGTTCAAGTGCGGGTGTTCGGTATCGGTCTCTGGGGTCGCAATTAATGCTTGCGGACCGGCCCATTCTATAAGTGCCTTGACTTCCGGATGGTGAATGTCACCGAAAATAACAACCTGGTAACCGTTTTCCGCGTAACTCTTTGCAAGATGCTGTACTTTTTTTACATGAGGACAGGTTGCGTCAATTATTTCAAGATCCTCTCTTTTTTTCAATTCAGCATGCACTGTTGGGCCTTCTCCATGGGTACGGATAATCACCGTTCCCCCCAGAATATCAGCGACATTATTATATAGCCCAACCCTATTTTGGTCAAGGTGCTCGATCACTTCTTCATTATGAACAAGACGGCCGAGAGTGCTAACATTTTTACCGGTAGAAGCTTGTTCTAACGTTATCTTAATGGCATCTTCTACGCCTTTACAAAAGCCGGCACTTTCCGCCAGGACAACCTTCAATAATTACTCCTCCTCCTCATGCATTTCCAGCCGCAACTTATTTATTTCCTGCATAATAGCCATGCTAACATCGGACAGGATATTTTTCCTTATTTTTCCTTCTTCTTTAAAAACCAACGGCTTACCGATTCGTACCTGCAATGGCTGGAAAATCCGGGAAGGCCACTTTATGGAAACGGGTAGTACCGGTTTTCCACTCTTGAGAGCGATGAGCGCGGGACCGTGGAAAGGTTCACCGATATCCCCTGTCTTAATTCGAGTTCCTTCAGGGAAAAGCCCCAATACGTTGCCATCTTCAAGAACTTGAAGCGCTTTGGCAATAGCCTTTCTATCGGCTTTATCTCTCTTGACAGGGAACGCACCCAACATTTTAATTGCCTTTCCCAAGATAAAAGTAGAAAAAAGTTCTTCCTTCGCCATAAAGTAAACTCTTTTTCTTTTGGGAATAATAGAGCCTACTAATGGTGGATCGAACCAACTGGTATGATTGGAACATATGACAAAAGAGCCGCTAGAAGGAATATTCTCCAAGCCGTAAGCCCGGCAGCGAAAAAAAAGTTTAAAATAAGAGCGAAAAAAAATATGCAAAAAACTATAGAACATCTGAGCTTACCTCTTCACTACAATTACACCCTTTTTTTGTTTTTGCTGCTGCCTTTGTATTTGTTACTATTTTGATTACTTTTTCAACCACTTCCTGAAAAGAATACGAGGTTGTATCAAAAACATGTGCTCCGGGAGCAATTAGCAGGGGCGAATCATTTCTTTTTTGATCAATAAGGTCCCTGGCAGCGATCTCCTCCACAAGCTCCTCAAATGAATAATTCAATTGCATATTTTTCTCATTCATTTCTTTCCATCTTCGCCTTGCACGCTCATCAACTTGTGCAGTTAAATAGAATTTATAATCTGCCTCCGGAAGAACATTAGAGCCGATATCCCTTCCTTCCATAACTATTCCGTCAGCATTCCCGGCAATTTTCCTCTGTAGAGAAACCAGTTCTTTTCTCAACAGGGAGGATTTTGCTACCACGGAAACATTTTTATTAACATCGGGGTGCCTAATCTCCCTGGATATATCTTGTTCACCCCAAAAAATCAGGTTGCCCTGCTCCTCGTCCACCTTTATATCCATGCCGGAGTTTCTGGCAAGAGCAGTAAGAGCTTCTTCATCGCCAACATCAACATTATTTTGCAAAGCTTTCCAGGTGACGGCACGGTACATAGCACCTGTATCTAAATATGTTAACTTAAGAAGGCGAGCTACTTCCCTTGCAACACTGCTTTTTCCAGATCCTGCCGGCCCATCGATAGCTATCTGCATAAGTCCATTCCCCTACTCTTTATCGTAAGCTAAAATAAAAAACCCGGATATTTTACATACAGTGCTCATAAAGATTAAAAAGTCTTCGGCACTGTAAAATAAAAAACCCGGATAATACCCATCATTTGCTCCCCTCGAACCCCTTGTAAGACTACCCCTTGCACCTTTTAACCACCCTTTACAATACACAAAGACTTCCTTAAGACCACGTCAAGATGTTTTAAATAATGTTCTTATGACATCATATATTATTATGCTAAATTTGACAAGCCTTTATCGCAGACTCCTAACACTTTTAACGATGATTCTCCCGTTTGCGAAGCAGAAGTTTGCTTTGCAGGATTTCGTTTACCTTGAATAGCATCCTCTCTGCTTCCCTGGTGCTCAAATGAATCCTGGACGGCTCCATAATCTCAATTCGCCTGAATTCTTCTCTTACTATAAAGCGCAGCATATCCTCAAAAGAATCTGCTGTAACAACCAGTTCCAGGGGCGCGAAGGCTACTTCACTTTCAATATCATCATCGTAAATAAAGTAGATATCTCCCAGATCGATATTCTCTACAGATATACCCTGCAAAGGCACATTTCTCCATAGTCCTAATTGCTGTTCCCTGATCTCATGTGCTACCTCTTCCGTTTTTTTGCCTCCGAAGAAAAATCGTGCAGGCTTTGGTTTGCCCATGTAATCAAAGCGCACCTTGAATTTAAACTTCTCTTCTTGTTTGAGAGGTTCTTGGGGCTCTTCCTTCTTTTCTTTTTTTCCCCTTTCCATTGAGTCAATTCCAGGCTTGAGCATAATTTACTCCTTCCTAACTTGAGCCACTACTCATTATTACATAATTCGAGAAAAATTTATTATATCCTGCCTGCTCAAACTCTTATGCGCTTAAATATTCTAATTATTTGCCTGTTATGTGTTTACCTGGAAGCATTCTCTGCTTGTTCAGCCTGTTCGAATAATTTACGTACTTCTTCCGCAGTCAATGCCCGGTAAGAACCGGGTGCTAATCCTTCAAGGGTCAAAAAGGCATAAGCCGTTCTTTTTAGAGATTTTACAGGGAATCCTACCGTTGAACAAATACGTTTTATCTGCCTATTTTTTCCTTCGTGCAGGGTAATCTCCAGCAGGGATTCATTCTCCTTTTTATTTTTTCTGATAACTTGTACCCCGGGCGGGGAAGTCTTGCCCTCTTCCAAGAGAGTGCCTTTACGCAGGGAAGAAAGAGCTTTAGGTGTAATTAAGCCTCTTACCAGCGCAAGGTATTTTTTCTGCACCTTGTAACGGGGATGCATCATGCGAAATGCCAATTCACCGTCAGTGGTAGCCAGCAGTAAACCTTCGGTGTCTAAATCAAGCCTTCCAACAGGATAGAGCCCTTTTCTCTTCGGCAACAGCTCCATTGCTGTCGGCCTCTTAAAAGGATCTTTGACACTGGTCAAATATCCTTTGGGCTTGTATAAGATATAATAATACTTGCTTTCCGGCAGCGTCACAAGAGTCCCATCTACAAAAACATCGTTAACGCCTGGAACTACTTTCGTTCCTGGTTGTGTTACTGTATCACCGTCTACCTTGACCCTTCCTTCAGCAATAATCATTTCCGCAGCACGGCGTGAGGCAATACCTGCTGAAGCTAAATATTTTTGCAACCTTATTCTTTCCAGCATATGGTAATTTACGCTCCTGTTCCAAAACCGGGTCAATCGGTCGCAAAGAAATTATAATATAATCCCTTTACTCCAAGCAAGAGCCTAAGGCATTATTGAACAAAATTTTACTTTTTCAAAGAAGCTTCATGGCTGCTTATCTCCATCATTATTCTGTGGGGACAAATTGTTTAGTTCTTTTTCCAGGTATTCTATCTCTCCCAGGCCTGAGAGTCCGAAGTACTGCAGGAATTCAGCGGTTGTACTATATATAAAGGGCTTTCCCGGAACTTCTTTGCGCCCTGCTATCTGCACAAGTCCTCTTTTAAGTAGATTTTCAATAACACCATCCGCCTTTACCCCGCGGATATTTTCTATTTCCACCCTGGTAATAGGCTGTTTGACAGCAATAATGGCTACCGTCTCCAGGGCCGCCCGAGAAAGAGGCGCAAGGGAGTGTTCTTCCTCCAATAACTTGTTTAACATCGGAGCCAGCTCCGGTTTAGTCCCCAGGCGAAATCCCTCTGCCGTTTCCAGAAGAGTTAATCCTCTACTGGTTTTCTGTAACTCATGTCTTAATGTTTGAAGAGCATTCTCTATTTCTCCAGTGCCCACAGAGCAAATATCCTGCAGTTTTTTCCTGGGGATAGGTTCTTGAGAAAGAAAAAGAACGGCTTCAATCAGAGCTACTACATCGTATTGTTTTTCCGTCATACAACCGCCCCTTTACTTAGGCATCATTTTTACTTTTTCCTTTTTCTTTTCCTGAAATATGAATTTCTCCAAAAAGAATTTCTTGTCGCAAAGATACTTTTCCCCTCTTGGCAAGCTCCAAAAGGGCCCCGAATGTTAAGACCAATTCGCTTCTGTCAGCTTTTACAAGACAATCCCGGAATTTGAGACTTGCAGAGGTAATAGATTTTAAGATAGACAGGATATGTCGAAATGTCCGCCTAAACGAAAATTCTTCCGTGGATAGAATAGACTTATTTGATTCTTTAGATTCCCTGGTTTTTCTTTTCTTATTTAAGTTTTGCAGTGATGTTTCCAGTGCTTCGCGAGGATAGGTGAAAAGAGTGGCCTGGCGAGTAAAAACAAATACTTTTGGTGGACCCCAAGAACGTAGAAATATTTTTTTCTGTTCTTCTTCCCGTTCGAGGAGAAAATGGGCCATATTCTTAAAGCGTTTGTATTCCAATAAAGAATAAACAAGCTCTTCCTTGGATCCAAAATAAAAAGCTTCCTCCTCTTTTTCCTCCATAGTTGAAGACTTTTGCGGCAGAAGTAGACGCGATTTTAGTCGTAGAAGGGAGGCAGCCATAACAAGGAATTCACTTGCCGGCGTGACTTGCAGATCGCTCATACCTCGCAAGTATTTTAAGTATTGTTCCGTAATATGTGCCAGAGGCACTTTCCAGATATCCATTTTTTCTTTGGTAAGCAAATGATAGAGAAGGTCAAAAGGACCTTCAAAAGAGTCCAGCCTAACATAGTAACTACCTTTTTCAACGTTTTCAACGTCTTTTTCGCTTTCTTTAACCCTCTCCGGCAGTGAACTCATTTTCATTTCCCCCATTCAGGAAGACCTTTCCGTTATGCCAACCCCATTGCAGTTCGAACTGCTTCCATAGTTTCCCGGGCTACCTTTCCTGCTTTTTTTTGACCTTCCTGCAGCATATCACTGACAAGCTGGGGGTTTTTTTCCAGCTCACGACGTTTATCATACATAGGCGCAAGGTATTCTTTCAACCAATTAGAAACCTCTTCCTTGCATTGAACACAGCCGATCTGTCCTTTCTTACAGCTCTCTTCAATCTCCGGCAGGTTCACTTTATTAAAAATACGGTGGAAAGAAAAGACACTGCAAACGTGAGGATTGCCGGGATCATTCTTCTTAATGCGCCCCGTATCTGTAACCATCATTTTAACCCGTTTAGGAATCTCTTCAGGTGGAATGGAAAGTTCGATAATGTTATCGTAGCTTTTACTCATTTTGCGATTGTCTGTTCCGGGAACTACTTTATACTCAGTCAGCAAGGTTTCCGGCTCCGGAAATATGGTCTGTTTATAAAGGTAATTAAAGCGGCGGGCGATCTCCCTGGTAAACTCAATGTGCGGGGCCTGATCCTCACCCACGGGCACAACATCAGCCTTGTAAAGCAAAATATCAGCCGCCTGTAATAGAGGGTAACCAAGAAAACCATAGGTAGCCAGGTTGCGGCCTTCTATCTGTTGGATCTGTTCTTTATAAGTGGGAACTCTTTCTAACCAGGAAAGAGGAGTAAGCATAGAGATGAGCAGGTGCAGCTCAGCATGCTCCTTAACATCAGATTGTTTGAAAATAACTGCTTTTTCAGGATCCAGGCCGCAGCTTACCCAGTCAATTACCATTTCCGTCACATTATCCTTAATATTTCCGGGGTCTTCATAAGCAGTGGTCAGTGCATGCCAATCTACCACGCAAAAAAAACAATCATAATCTTCTTGTAGTTTTATCCAGTTATCCAGGGCTCCAAAAAAATTCCCCAGGTGAAGCCTTCCGGTGGGTCTCATTCCGCTTAGAATTACTCCTTTTTTTGCAGTCAACGGGCACCATCATCCTTTCTGTACATCTTATTTTCGCAATATACTAAAATATTAAACCTGTCAAAAACATGGCCAGCATTTCAAAAATACTTATAATTGCAGAAGCAATAGGCCTTAAAATCATGGGAAGAAAACCGGTTATCAAAAGAAAGATCAAAATCATGGGTGCGTAAGGTTCAATGGCATGATATTGTTCTAAATATTGGCGAGGCAACACAGAGCTGAGCACCTTGGACCCATCGAGGGGCGGCAGCGGAACCAAATTAAAAATGGCAAGGTAAACATTAATTATAATAACCCAATTTATTATGCCAACAAAAATACCGGGACCGCCCATTAAATAGGGATCCGGCTGGAAACGCATATAAGAAACAAAGAACAGTATGCCCACAAAGGCAATAATAAGGTTGGCTGCTATTCCAGCAAGGGAAACCCAAAACATTCCTTTTTTTTGATCATAAAAATTAAAAGGGTTTACCGGCACGGGCCGGGCCCAGCCAAAACCCACAAGTATAACCATCAATGCTCCAATGGGATCGAGGTGAGAAATGGGGTTAAGTGTTAAACGCCCCTCCCTTTTGGCAGTATTGTCACCCCAGGCCAACGCTATGCGGCCGTGTGCATATTCATGAAAAGTAATAGCTATTAAAAGTGCTGGAATCCTGTAAAGCATTTCTGGTCCAAATAATCCCATCAATGATTCTCCTTTCTTTACAACGGTCTCTCTTTCTTATGTTTAATATCTTCAAAGTGTTCCAGGTACCTAAAGATCCTTTGGCTCGCAATATCTGAGGAACAAAGTGCCTGCACCAAAGGAAATCCTTCTATTGGCAATCCTTCCAACAGGGAATAAAGCTTTGCATAGGAGATTTGAGATGCCGTTATTCGGGCAATTATTCGAGGTAGAGAGTCAAGTATGATTATAAGTTTTTGACTTTCAAACTTTTGAAGCCGCATAAGGTAAATAAGGTAGTTTCTATCGTGAATGGTAAGTTTTTGCATGATTAAGACCAAGAAAGTCACGAACAAGTAGAGCCTATTCCTTCTTTCTCCCCAGTACTCATTCAACAATACCTGCTCCAACCGCTCGATGTCAGAAACCATACGACCGTCAAATATTACGCGGGGGAAAATAAAGCCGAATAGCCCCAGGTGTTCAAGGCGCTTCAATACCTTGGAGGGGTAATGATATAAAAATATTTTCTTTGTTTCTCCGTAAAGCTTTTCTTTGCTGACCTTAGTTAATTGATGTTTATTATGTGCATCCTGCAGCAAAGAAAGAGTTTCATCTTCGAGATTAAAATTAAGCTTTTGTTCCAAGAGGATAGCTTTCAACATGCGAAGCGGATCTTCGACAAAGCTCAGTTTGTTAAATACCCGTATCTTTTTTTGCTGCAGGTCCTGGTACCCCCCAAAAAAATCATAAAACCTACCATAATCTTCATGGTTGAGAGAGCAAGCCAGGGAATTAATTGTAAAGTCCCTGGCATAAAGACTTTTTCTCAGGCTGGTATTTTTCCCTTCGGAATCAGAAGTAAAGGGCGAAAACTCTTCTTTAGAGGTAACCATATCGATGGTCACCCCGCCTTTATTCACAAGCTTCGCAGTCCCGAAACGGTCACAACAGTGCAGCTTTCCAGGAAATATTGCCACTAGCTTGCGAGCATAATCTACAGCCGAATCTTCCACCACTAAGTTAATATAACGACTTTCTTTGCCTTGCAAAACAGCACGAGCAAACTCTCCCACAACATAAACGCTGAACGAATATTTATGCGCAAAAGAGCCTATCAAAAAAAGAGATGCCTTTATTTTCCTGGAAAGAACTTCATTTGTAAGGAGAGAAATATTATTCATATATGTTGGGAAAGGGTGGCACCACGCCATGCACAAGGGGAGGGATTTCACCCAGCTCCTCCTTTATTGTAAAAGCATTGGACAGTTCTTTCAAGACTGTTTCATTATATTCCTGGTTATTACTGTGGATAAAGGCCAGTGTTTCACCTTGCAAAATGCTGTCACCTACTTTGTGGTTTAATACTACACCTACCGCATGGTCAATTTCCTGTTCTTTATAAGAGCGGCCTGCTCCAAGTAGTGAGGCAGCTTTTCCTACTCTTCTGGCATCGATCTCGACCAGGTAACCATTCTTACTGGCAGTAACCTCCTGAACGTTTAATGCCTTCGGGAATTGAGAAAGATCTTCAACAAAGGCAACATCTCCATCCTGAGCAACAACCAATTGTTTAAATTTCTCATAGGCAGCCCCATTATTTATCAACCTGGAAAGTTGCACCTGACCTTCTTCCGCATTCCTGACCTTGCCGGTAAGTGCCATAAGGTAACCGCCCAAGATTAAGCAAAGCTGCTCTACATCTCGCGGGCCCTCTCCTTTTAATACTTGGATAGCCTCTTTTACCTCCAGGGCATTGCCCACAGCAAATCCCAGGGGTTGATTCATATCCGTAACTACAGCGACTGTGCGCTTTCCTAAATCCTTTCCGATACGAATCATGATTTCAGCAAGATGAAAAGCCTCGTCTTTACTCTGCATAAAAGCTCCGCTACCAGTTTTAACATCCAACAGAATTGCGCCGGCACCTGCAGCTATCTTTTTACTCATAATAGAGGCCGCAATAAGAGAAATATTATCAACTGTGCCGGTAGCATCCCTAAGGGCGTATAGTTTTCCATCTGCAGGGGTTAAGTCCTCTGTTTGAGCCATAATCGCAAGCCCATTCTCGCTGACCAGTTTCAAGAAATGAGAAATAGAAAGGTTTGCGCTAAATCCGGGAATACTTTCAAGCTTGTCAATGGTCCCTCCTGTAAAATCAAGCCCCCGACCTGATAGCTTTGCAACTGAAATCCCGACTGCGGCAACAAGGGGAACCAGTATTAAGGTTACTTTATCACCGACCCCACCGCTGCTGTGTTTATCTACCACGGTATCACTTAAAAAAGAAAAATCAAGCGTTTCACCTGAACCTGCCAGAGCAGAAGCAAGAGCACTCGTTTCCTTGTTGCTGAAGCCTTGAAAGAAAACTGCCATCAGAAATGCTGCCATCTGATAATCAGGGATTGCCCCTTCATTATATTGATTGACCATAAAATCAATCTCGTCAGCTGAAAGGTTCTCTCCATTTCTTTTTTTCAAGATCAGATCCAATCCCCTCATTGATTCACATCTCCCGTGTCAAAAAGTTTTTCAGCAAAACTATTGCCATATTCGGTGTTTCCACACTTCAAAATATCTGCCACCGTACGACCTAGATCCGCAAAGCTTTTGCGTATACCCAGGTTAACCGGTTGCACTCCTTTGCCGTAGACTAAAAGCGGCACATACTCCCTGGTATGATCAGTACCTTTAAAAGTCGGATCACAACCGTGATCCGCCGTAATAAAAAGCAGATCGTCATTGTTAATCTTTTGCATAAGCATACCGAGCTGTAGATCAAATTCTTCCAGGGCATCCGTAAAACCTTCTACATCGTTCCTGTGGCCATAAACCATATCAAAATCTACCAGGGTAGCCCATAGCAGGCCCCTAAAATCCTTTTCCAGCCCTGCAAAAACTGCGTCCATAATATTACTGTTACCCGACGCGGGAAGGTGAACGGTTATACCTTTTTCTGCAAAAACATCCTTTACCTTGCCGGCAACCCATACCTGGCGACCTGTTTTTTCTACGAGGTCTAGCAAAGTAGTCCCCGGCGGCTCAAGAGAAAAATCCCGACGCCCGGAGGTCCGCCAATAATTACCTTCTTCTCCCCTAAAGGGTCTTGCAATGACCCTTGCCACAGCATGTTCCTTTACCATTACTTTTTCACGTGCAATTCGACACCAGTCATATAATGTTTCCAGTGGAATCACTTCTTCGTGGGCCGCCAACTGAAACACACTATCTGCAGAAGTATACAGAATGGGGAAACCTGTTTGCACGTGTTGTTTTCCAAGATTGTTAATAATTTCAGTTCCGGAGGCGACAACATTGCCTAGCACTTTTCGGCCGATATATCCTTCGAATAAAGAAACTATCTCTTTCGGGAAACCTTGAGAATAAACAGGGAAAGCCTTATCCAATACAAGGCCTGCCAGTTCCCAGTGCCCTGATGTTGTATCTTTGGCTGAAGAAAGCTGTGCCATTTTACCAAATGCGCCCCTGGTTTCAAAAACTGTTCTTCTTTTCAGATCGAGGATATGCTTCAAGCCCATTGAAACCAGGTTGGGTATATGCAAATTTTCCCTCATAGAAAGAATATGACCCAGGGTATTGCTCCCTTGGTCTCCATAATTAATGGCATCAGGTAAAGCGCCGACTCCAGCCCCATCTAAAACAATAATAATAACCCTGTTTTTGCGAATTACCATTACACTCCTTAATCAGGCTCTGGGATGGGTCTGGTTATATATTTCTTTTATTTTCCGCCTGTTTATCTGGGTATAAATCTGTGTGGTCGAAATATCAGCGTGACCCAGCATCTCCTGAACCGAGCGAAGATCGGCCCCGTTTTCCAACAAATGAGTAGCAAAAGAGTGCCGTAAAGTATGAGGAGTGATATCATCTGTTATTCCTGCTTTTTGGGAGTACTTCTTTAATATTTTCCAAAATCCCTGCCTGGTTAAACGTTTACCGTGCTGATTAACAAAGAGGGCCTTGTTTTCATTTTTCTTAAGAATTATAGGCCTGCTGCTACGCAGGTAATCTTGAACACTTTTTATTGCCATTGAGCCTAGGGGGATCATTCTTTCTTTTCCGCCCTTACCGTTACATTGCAAAAAACCCATTTTAATATTTATATCACCAATATTAAGTGATACAAGCTCCGAAACTCTTATCCCTGTTGCGTAGAGTAGCTCCAGCATAGCCTTATCCCGGCTTCCAATTTTTTCTCCTACCTGGGGCTGATTGAGTAGAACCTCAATATCCTGTGACGATATAATATGTGGAAGTTTTTTTTCCATCTTGGGTGACTCCAAATCTGAGCAAGGGTTGTCCTTTATCTTTTGTTCTCTTAGAAGAAACTGGAAGAAAGAACGAATCGATGCTATATTCCTGGATATAGTAGAAGAGGAAAGGCCCAATTCTTTTTGTTCATACAGATAATTGGAAACGATCCTCCTGGTTATAGCTTCTACATCAGCAATATTATGTTGTTTTAAATATTGAGTAAATTTCTTCAGATCACGCTGGTATGAATCTAATGTATTTTGAGCCAATCCTTTTTCTACTGAGAGGTAGAAAATAAAGTTCTTAACCAGATCTTCCATCTAAAGCGTACCCCTTTAATAAAAATACAGAAATTTTAATTAATAAGTTATTCCACATCAACACCGTGAAACCCTTTTGCTTATAAAAAGAAAAACTAGATATAAAAAGCCGTTTAATAGCTACGGCTGCTTCCCATATTTTTGGCTTTAAGTAAAAGTTCTTCAGCGTGCTTTCTGGTAATTGTGCTTTTACTTTCCCCATCTAAAAGCCTGGCTATCTCTGCAAGCCTTTCTTCTCCGCTTATTCTTTCTACACAGGTTACAGTGCGTTTTTCCCTAAATTCTTTAAAAATATAAAACTGATGATGGGCCATGCTGGCAATATGGGGGCTGTGGGTAACGCAAATTACCTGGTGATTGCGGCCCAAACTTGCCATCTTTTCAGAAACCTTTTGGATAACCCTGCCGCCAATTCCGCTATCTATTTCATCAAAGATTAGAGTGGGAATATTGTCCTGCTTGGCCAATATGCATTTTAAACTAAGCATTACTCTAGACATTTCACCCGCTGAAATAATCTTGGCCAGTGATTTTAAAGGTTCACCCGGATTGGCAGAAAATAAAAACTCCACATCTTCTTTACCTGAACGTTGCACCTTGTTGCGCGTAGAAAAGCTAACACTAAACCGCCCTTTTTCCATACCCAGTTCTTCTATAACAGATTGAACTTCTTTCTCTAAAAGGAGGGCAATATTGGCTCGTTGATGGGTAAGATGTTCGGCAACATTATGCAGTTCCTTTTCCAGACCCTGCAATTCTTTTTCAAGCTGTAGGGCTTCTTTTTCGCTCTCTTCCAGGACTTCGACATCTTTTTGGCGTTGTGAAGCAAAGGTAAGAAGATCTTCTACTGTGGCACCGTATTTGCCTTTCAAACGTCGGTAAAGTTCCAGGCGGCTTTCAATCTCTTCTCTTTCCTGTGGGAAAATTTCCAGATCTTCAAGGTAGCTAAACAACTCATGTCCAAGTTCGCTGAGGTTAACGCTTATCTGCTCCAAGGATTCCTCAAAAGAAGCAATCTGGGAGTCCAGTTCACTTAAAGAAGAAAGCTCTGCTTTAATGTTGTTTATAGTATCCAGGCACGAGAATGAGGTAGACTCTCCACCATATATGCCGTTATATGCGATATTTAAAACATGGAGAAGTTTTTCCCTGTTATCTAAAAGAGAGAGGCGTTTGGTAAGCTCTTCTTCTTCCTCGGCGCTTATTGAAGCGTTTAAAATTTCATCCCTTTGAAAACGAAGAAGCTCTAATTGCCTTTGCCTTTCTTCTGCACTGGAACCTAAAGTTTTTAATTTTTCGCTGACCTTTTGCCAGCGGTCATACAATTCGTGTAGCTCTCTTTTAGTTTTTAACAGTTCTTCATCACCGAATTCGTCTAATAAGTAAAGGTGCCTCTCCGTTCTAAGTAGGGATTGATGGCTGTGTTGCCCGTGTAGATCAATCAAAAAAGCCCCTAAATCTTTTAATGCAGTAAGTGGTACAGAGCGCCCGTTTACACGGCATATATTTCGGCCGCCAAGAGAAATTTCTCTGGATATAATTATTTCTTCTTCAAAAGGTATTCCGTGCTGCTCTATAATTTTTTGTAATTGGGGAGCAGTTGCTGCCGAAGGAGAAAAGACCGCTTCCAGGTAAGCCCGCTCACAGCCGGCCCTGATATGCTCCGTAGAAGCCCTCTCGCCCAAGATAAGGCCTATGGCCCCGATAATAATGGATTTTCCTGCCCCGGTTTCCCCGGTTAGAACATTCAACCCGGGATAAAAATCTAGGGTAAGAGAATCGATAAGGGCAAAATCGCGCAAATCAAGCATTAAAAGCACAAATACACCGCCTTCAAAAAAAATGCACATGCCGTTAGGTACGAATTGCTTCTACGTAAATCGGAAAGAGTCCTTGATAAATCAATTTAAATTAGTTTATCATGCAGCAATTTATAAAAATTGTTTTCGGGAAAAGTAATAACTTTTGTTGCATAATCTGCTTGGCGAACCTTCACATAATCGCGATAGTTCAAAGAAAAACCTTCCTGCCCATCCAGGGTCAAAAAAATCTTCGCAGAAGCGGTAGCCACATCAATAGAAATTATATCTTCTTTTGCAACGATTACAGAGCGCTGGTACAGAAGATGGGGACATATGGGAGTTATTACTAAGACGCTTAAGCCCGGATGCACAACTGGTCCGCCGGCAGAAAGAGAGTAACCGGTTGAGCCGGTGGGGCTGGCGATGATCATTCCATCGCCCGGGTAGCTTTCCAGAAAATCCTCATTAATATATGTATCCAATCTAATTATTCGAGAAAAAGGCCCCCTGGAAATGATGACGTCGTTCAAAGAAAGAAAAGAAGCAACAGGGTGATTTTCCCTATATATTTCCGTTTGTAACATCATGCGATCCCCTGTACAAAAGTCGCCATCTATCAGCTTTTGCAAAGAGGGAACCAACTTGTCAATTTCAATTTCTGCGAGAAATCCTTTATGACCTAAATTTATTCCCAGGATGGGTAAAGAAGTATATGCCAGTTCCCTGGCAACTCGCAAAAAAGTGCCGTCCCCGCCGATTACAATAACCAGATCTGTGGTTTCGGCCCATGCGTTGAATTCTTTAACCGGAGTTGTGAGGTTTAAAAGGAGTTCTTCAGAAGGTGCAACAAAAACAGGCACATCATGTCTTTGAAAAAAAGATTTTATTTCTTCCAAGACTTCCGCTACATTATTCTTTTGCCAGTTAGGAACAACGCCTATACCTTTAAACAAAGTGGAACCACTCCTTCATCCCGATTGTAGATGACCCGGAATACGTCCGAGTTTTTGATTTCAGTTTAATTGCCGGTGGGCCTCTTGAACTATATTATCAATCAAGGAGGAAGTCTTTAAATCGTCGCAAATTATGTTGTCTCTTCCACTTTGTGATCTTTTTAGATAAACTAGGTATTCAATATTACCCTGGGGTCCTTTTAAAGGAGAATATGTAAGGCCTTGAAAAGTATAATTGAATTTTATGGAAATATTAACCATCTTATCCAATATTTCTTTATGTACGTTTATATCCCTGATAACTCCCTTTTTTCCAACCCTTTCAGGTGAAGCTTCAAACTGGGGTTTTACCAGGGCAATTATTTCTTCTACATTTAAAGAAAAAAGTACCGGCAGCACCAACTCCAAAGAAATAAAAGATACATCCACCGTTGCCAACTGTGGCAGAAAAGGGAGATCTTCCTTTTTAAGGTACCTTACATTAAAACGCTCCATGGTCTCCACATCGGCATGATTTCTTAATTTCCAGTCTAATTGACCATAACCGACGTCTAAAGCGACGACTTTTGCTGCACCATGTTCCAGGGCACAGTGTGTAAATCCTCCCGTAGAAGCGCCGATATCAAGGACAATTTTTCCCTCTACGGAAACAGGAAATATCTGTAATGCTTTCTCAAGTTTTAATCCACCCCTGCTAACGTAAGGGTTGCTTTTTCCTCTAACTTCCACTTTTGATATTAAAGAAACGAGAAAACCCGGTTTATCCTTCTTAACATCGTTCACATATACATTTCCTGCCATGATCTCCCCACGAGCCCTGCTGCGGTTAGGTACAAGTTTATTTTCTACCAAAAACACATCCAGGCGCCTCTTAACTTTTTGCTCGCGTTCACTTATGTTATTTTTTCCGCTATCTGGCAGAGAGCCATCGCCTCCTGAACGATCCCTTCTACAGAAAGGCCGTTAAGCTCTAAGATTTGTTCTCGACTACCTTGGCCTGTAAAAGGATCTTGAATACCCATGCGTTTCACTTTAATATTTTCCATGTTTTCCTCTTCAAATAATTCCAGCACAGCACTACCGAACCCTCCTGCTAAAACATGATCTTCCACTGTTAGTACTTTCTTGCAACTCTGTGCCCAATTACAAATTAATTCTTTATCCAAAGGTTTAATAAAGCGTGGATTTATAACACAACAATGGATACCTTTCTGCTCTAATATGTCATAAGCCTTTACTGCCAGAGGAAGCATTGATCCCGCCGCCAAAATAAGCAGGTCTTCGCCTTCCTTTAAAAGGACTCCTTTACCGGAAACCAGAGGCTCGGCCTCTCCTTTCGGAGCAGGAGGCGACTTCCCTTTGGGGTATCTAAGTGCAGACGGTAATTGTAGGGAAAGAGCGGTTTTTAGCATGGCTGATATTTCTTGAGCATTTGTAGGAGCCATTAAAACGATACCAGGCATATGTCGAAGATACGCATAATCAAAAAGGCCGTTATGCGTTTCACCATCTTCGCCGACCACACCCGCCCTATCAATAGCAAAAACAACTGGTAATTTTTGTAGGCAGACATCATGCAGGATCTGGTCGTATGCCCTTTGCAAAAAAGTGCTGTAAATTGCTATAACGGGTTTCTGGCCTTCGGCGGCCATTCCGGCAGCCATGGTAACAGCGTTTTGCTCCGCAATTCCTACATCAAAAAAACGTTGGGGATATCTTTGGGAAAAATTTTCTAATCCTGTTCCACTGGCCATGGCGGCAGTTATGGCAACAATGGATTCATCCTCTTCGGCAAGCCTAACAAGAGAGGAGCCGAAAGTTTCGCTATAAGAAACGTTGGAGGAGTCTGAAGATCGCAATTTTCCACTGTCTTTTTGAAAGGGACCGATTCCGTGAAAGTGACAGGGTTCTTTTTCCGCATGAGCATAACCTCTACCTTTTTGAGTAACCACATGCAGTAAAACAGGCCCTTTAATTCTTTTTGCCTGGCGCATCATCTCTTGAATATTGGAAATATTATGCCCATCGACCGGCCCCAGGTACGTAAATCCCAGTTCTTCAAAAAGAACACCGGGTACAAAAAGATACTTTACGCTGTCTTTCAGGCGTTCAGCCGAGCGCAGCATTGTTTTACCAATAGCGGGGATGCGCTCCAGGAAAAATTCTAACTCCTCTTTTAAACGATAATACTTGGGGTCAGATCTTAGCCTCGCCAGGTAAGAAGGTAGTCCACCTACATTCTGGTCAATGGAGAGCTCGTTATCGTTTAAAACAGCAATCAGATCGGTATTAACTTCCCCGGCATAATTGAGTGCCTCTAAAGCCATGCCGCCAGTCAGAGCTCCGTCACCGATAACAGCTATAACATTATACTTTTCCTTGCGCAGATCCCTGGAAACGGCAATCCCCAGGGCTGCCGATAGTGAAGTGCTGCTGTGACCAGTGCTAAAGGGATCATAAGGACTCTCTTCCCTGCGTGGAAAACCGCTAATTCCGTCTAAAGTTCGTATTTCCTGAAATAATTCCTTCCTGCCTGTTAAAATTTTATGGGCATAGCTCTGGTGTCCCACATCCCACACAATCTTATCTTCAGGTGCCTCAAAAACACTGTGTAAAGCAATGGTAAGCTCTACAACCCCCAGGCTGGAAGCTAAGTGCCCGCCTCTTGTTGCAATAACGTTGATGATCAATTCCCTGATTTCTTGGGCCAGTTGGTTAAGCTCTAAGGTATTTAGTTTTTTCAATGCGAGGGGATTATTTATTTCATGTATAAGTTCGCGCAAGCGATCACCGCTTTTCGTTCCTGAATTAATCTAATTATTTTTTTTTCGCCTCTTTCTTAGAGAAAACCTTTCAATAGTAGTAAGCACCTGGGCAAACAATAGAACTACTTCTGTAGGCTTGCTGATAGCCAGAGCTTTTCCGAGTGCTTTCCCACCCACAGTAAGAGCAGCCACTATAGCGGTTAAAACAATACTTAAATATATTTCACTCAGATCTGGACGGATCAGGACCAGGTTGAAAATAATTATCGCTCCGACCACTCCGCTAACTACACCACTTATATCTCCGATCATATCATTGCAAAAATTAGCTACCTGATCAGCATATCGAACCAAGTAAATCCCTTTCTGGGCGCCGTAAACTTTTTTGGAAGCTTTAGAATGGAATGGTGTCTCATTGGCTGCAGTTACCGCCGTACCAATGGTATCAAATAGTACGCCAATAAAAATAATAAATAATAGAAGCAGAAAAGAAAAAACAATAGATTGTATACCCTGAAGAATGAAACGCATGGTCAATGCAAAGATGAATGCTACCAAAAATGTCCATAAGGTAATTATAATTGCCCAGCGTAGCGGGCGCCTTTTTTGTTTTGCGGTTCTGGTTCTGGCCAAATGTACACCTCAACTATAACAAAAAAGACGCAGGTGGTAGTTCTATGAGTAAACTTTGCGGCTTGAGGTCCAGCAGGATTTCCCAGATGCCCACCCACCGTCACCGGTCGGGCAGTTACCTTTTAAGGCCATCTCTGCCATGTTGCCAACAGCAGGGCTGGATTACCACTAAGGCCACACTTTAATCCCCATAGAACGTCCCTTCATGGGAACAGCCTAGAAGCTTTCCTCGCTGGCAATGTTACACTTCCTAGCCTCTTTTGCAGTAGTGGTTTCCCAGTTTTGAAAACAGAACTTATCCCCCACCACCACTCAAGGCAGGCTACACTGTGCAAAGCATCTACCCCACACAGGTTCTCTCCTAAGCAGTAGTGCTTACCTTTGATAAGAACCACCATCTTAGGTCTCCGCGAAGGTAGGGTCAACGCCTACATGCCTTTGTAGATCGCCCCATCCTTCTTAACCCCCAGCACCAGCCCCCAACTGGGCTTCAGCGGCCAGCACCAGGGACTTCATTGATGTGCCCTTAAACGGATTTTTAGGCCCGTTTTCAGAAGTGTCTTGCCAACTAGAATACTGCACCACCTACATCCAACAGAATTATAGCACAATTTAGTTATGCTCACAAGGACGGACGCTAATAATCCCTGTATAGGACTGCCCGTGCCAGTTCCTTAAGATTGGAAATATGGGAATCTTTGAAGCTCTTACTTTTCAGTGACTCAAGGGATCCTAAGGCTTTCTGATAATAGTCGTCCCTTAGAGACCGGATTTTTTCCTGCCCATATATAGAGATAAAAGTCGCTTTTCCTTGTTTAATGTCACTGCCGACAGCTTTCCCCATCTTGGCTTCATTACCTTCTACATCAAGGAGGTCATCGACCAGTTGAAAGCCTTTTCCCAGGTTTATTCCAAAGGCAGTTAAAGTATCGGCCTCCTCAGCAGAAGAACCTCCCAGCAATGCTCCGGCCCTGGCGGAAACAGCTAGCAATGCACCGGTTTTTTGCACATTAATATAATCCAGAGTGGCTTCGTCAACTTGCTCTCCCTCCGATTCCAAATCTATGACCTGTCCGCCTATCATTCCCGCAAAACCCGCAGCTCTTGCGATATCTGCTATTATTTTTAATTTCTGTTGAGAGGAAACGTTATGGTAATATGAACTATTAAAGTCATTTTCACTAAAGGTATGGGAGGATAAAATTTCGAAGGCATAGGTCAGAAGAGCATCTCCTGCCAGTATGGCCATACCCTCACCGAAGACTTTATGAGAAGTGAGCTTTCCTCTTCTATAATCATCATTATCCATGGCAGGAAGGTCATCGTGAATGAGAGAATAAGTGTGGATAAGCTCCATGGCACAGGTAACAGGAAGGGCTCTTTTCCAATCCGGGGTGAAAAGTTCAGCCGTAAAAATAGTTAAAAGGGGTCTCATCCGCTTTCCCCCTGCAAATACGCTGTAGCGCATGGCTCGAGTAATAGTCTGTGGATAAACATTTTCACTCGGAAGGTAAAAATCCAGGGCTGCGTCTACCAGCCCGGTTCTGTTTTCAATCAGATCGCTAAATTCCATATGTATCCTCTCGGTTCCATTTAACTCATAATACAAATTTTATAAATTACTCTTTAAAATCCTCTAACTCAACTTTTTCTCCGTCCTGCAACAACATTTCTACCTTGTATTCGGCTTCTGTTAGAAGCTGGCGGCAGTAACGAGTCAACTCTATGCCCTCCTGAAAAGACTTAAGCGACTCCTCCAGGGTAAGCTCTTCCTTTTCCATCTTTTCTACCAGCTTCTCTAATTTTTTTAATGCTTCCTCAAAATTCATCTGTTCCGTTTCTTTTTCGGACAATTTGCACCCTCTTCTCCCGAGAAAAGTTTTTTCCGCTTTATTTCATCTACGGTACAGACGGCAACACCGTCACGAAACAGTACTTCTACTTGCTGCCCCAAATCCAGGGCAGAAATACCGGTTACCGGATTCTCGTCACGATCCATAACAAAGGCAAATCCTCTGTTTAAAACTTGCAAAGGATTTAATGCGTTTAATCTATCCATGCCGCTCTGTAAGCGGTCTTCTTTTCTTTGGATAAGAGTTGAAATATTCCTGGCCATTCGCCCCCAGAGCTCATCCAACCTCTGGTTGCCGGTATTAATTATTTCATAAGGATACCTGAATGCCAGGGTACGGTCAAATCTTTCCAACAAGTTATTTCTTTCTTTTAGGTTGTTTCGACAGGTATCCTGCAAACGGTTTTTCATAATCTCCAGGTTTTTTAAAAGTTCGGCTTTTTGTGGCGCGATAAGTTCAGCAGCGGCAGTCGGAGTTGAAGCCCTAATATCCGCCACAAAATCGGCAATGGTATAATCCGTTTCATGTCCTACTGCGCTCATCACCGGAGTCCCGGCATGAAAAACAGCCCTGGCCAGTTTTTCATCATTAAAGGCCCATAGTTCTTCCAGGGAACCTCCTCCCCTGGTGATGACAATAACATCTAAATCTGCGTTGTCAAGTTTTTCCAGGGCATCTATTATCTGAGCAGGTGCTTCTGTTCCCTGCACAGCTACCGGCTTGAGGAACACATATACGCAAGGAAACCTTCTGCCCAGGGTAGATAAAAAATCCTTTACCGCAGCCCCTGACGAAGAAGTTATAAGACCAATTTTTGCGGGGATAGTCGGTAAGGATTGCTTGTGTTCTATTTCAAAAAGACCTTCTTTGGCTAATTTTTCTTTAAGCTGCTCAAAAGCCAGGAACAATGCTCCCAGCCCTTCTGGCTCTAAGCTATCAACATAAAGCTGGTAGACTCCGCCGCGCTCATATAAAGAAATGTTTCCCCTGGCCAGGACTCTCATCCCTTCAGTAGGAATGAATCTTAACTCCTTGTTTTTGTTGCGGAAAAAGACGCTGCGCAGTATACTGCTTTCATCCTTAAGGGTAAAATAGATATGACCGGAGGGAGCGTGATATTTGTAATTAGATATTTCCCCTAATACCTGAACATCTTGAAGCAGTTTATCTTTCAGCAACAATCTTTTCAAATAATGATTAAGCTGTGTAACGGTATATACCACTGCTTCTTTCATGAATTTTTGGCAGCCTTAACCAGGTTATCCAGTAGCATAGCAATGGTTACAGGCCCAACCCCGCCTGGCACAGGAGTTATCCAACTCGCTTTGTCTTTCACGGCATCGTAGTCCACATCACCCGTTAGCCTGGTTCCAACCTGATTAACACCTACATCAATTACGACTGCGCCTTCTTTGACCATATTACCCTTAATGATATGCGGCTGTCCGGCTGAGACAACAAGAATATCGGCCATTTTCGTAAAAGAGGCCAAGTCAGGGGTCAAAGAATGACACACGCTAACCGTGGCGTTTTCTTCCAGTAACAAAAAGGAAACAGGCTCTCCAACCAGCTGACTACGGCCCACAACAACTGCCCTTTTCCCTTCCAGCTCTTCACCCGTGTGTTCTATCAATTTCATAATCCCCCGAGCCACAAACGGGACCATCCTGAAATCTCCGCTCAAAAAAGCACCCATATTTAAAAAATTAAGTCCTTCTACATCTTTGAGAGGATCTACCATCTGGGAAATAGAGGTGTGATTGAGGTGAGGTGTAAGGGGGTGTATACTAATACCGTGAACTTCCTTAGCCGAATTGAGACGTTCTGTCAGAAAATTAATCTCTTCTTCAGTGGTAGTTTCCGGCAAGGTAAATATTTTACATTTTATTCCTAACTGCTGGCTTGTTCTCTCTTTCAGGCGCGCAATATGGATTCGGGAAACAGGACTTTTTAGCATGATAATGGCCAGGCCGGGAGTTATTCCACGTTGTTCTTTTAATTCTGTTACTTCTTGCTTCAGATTGTCATGTAGTTCGCGGGCGATAGTTTCTCCTTTAATGATATTTGCTGCCAAATCTGTACCTCCCTTCCATACCTGATTCACGAGACGGATAAGAATTGGTTATTAAAAAGCTAAGCACCTGATATTAGCAAGGTAACATGCCGGGGGAAAAACTTTTTGTAGTAGTTCCCCCGGCATTTATTGGTGGTTTATATTATCTTATCCAATTTATTCTGCTCAAGGAAAACCTTATATTCGATCCATCTTTTTGCGAAAAGCTTCCAGTGTGTTCCACATCAACATTGTTATGGTCAGCGGTCCTACCCCTCCAGGCACAGGTGAAATCCAGCCGGCGACTTCACTGCATTCTTGAAAATTGACGTCGCCTACCATTTTATCCTCTAACTGTGTTACACCTACATCAATGACCATCGCATCCTCTTTAATCCAGCTACCTTCTACCAGATAGGGACTACCCGCAGCCGCCACAACTATATCGGCTTCACGGCAAATATCCGGCAAACCTACAGTTTGAGTGTGGCAAACTGTTATGGAAGCATTTCTCCTAAGAAGTAAAAGAGAGAGCGGTTTACCCACAATATTGCTGCGCCCAATTATTACTGCAGATTTTCCATAAACAGGTTGCCTGGTATATTCGACCATCTTCATAATGCTATGGGCGGTACATGGGATAAAGCCCTTTTCATCACTGAAAAGTTTACCCATGGTAATAGGATGGACTCCTTCAACATCTTTTTCGGGATCGATTGTTTCAACAATTGCTCTGTGGTCCAGATGATCGGGTAGGGGCATCTGTATCATAATGCCGTGAACAAGGAAATCATCATTAAGCTCTTTGATTAATTCAAGCAATTCTTCATGCGAAATACCCGCGTCCAGGCGATGCACCCAGGTATTAATTCCCAGCTTTTCGCTTTGCTTTACGCAATTAGAAATATACGCTAAAGAAGTAGGGTTTTCTCCCACTACAATAACTGCCAGCCCAGCAACGTAACCGGTTCCGTCATATAGATCTTTAAGCTCTGATGAAATTTCAGCCCTGACTTCTTCGGCAACTTCATCTCCTTTGATGAGCCTGGCAGTCATAATAATCTACCTCCTCTACTATCCCTGGTTAAGCCTGACGGCTGCTTCCACCGTATTATAAAGCAACATGGTTACTGTCATGGGTCCTACTCCACCGGGAACAGGAGTTATATGGGAAGCCTTTTCTGCAACGGGCTCATAGTCAACATCTCCTGCCAGGCGAAAACCTTTCTTCTTGGTGTCATCAGGTATTCTGTTAACACCGACATCAACGACTACAGTTCCTTCGCTTACCATATCGGCAGTAACGGCCCCGGGCTTGCCCATAGCTGCCACCAGGATATCAGCCTGCTTGGTATAATAGGGTATATCTTTGGTGCCGGTATGAACCACTGTTACAATAGCATTAGCTCCTTTAGCTTTTTGCATAAGGATAGCAGCCAAAGGCTTACCCACAATGTTACTGCGCCCGCAGATGACCACGTGCTTGCCGGAAGGATCATTTCCTGAACGTTCTAGAAGCTGTTTTACACCATGAGGAGTGCAGGGTAGTGGACATGGTTCGCCTCGTAACAGTTTGCCCAGGTTGATAGGGTGAAAACCATCAACGTCTTTCTCGGGAGAAATGTATCCGATTACGTTCTCTACGCTTATATGATCAGGGAGAGGAAGCTGAACCAGGATCCCGCTGATCTTGGGGTCTTTATTCATCCTATCGATTACCTTTAAGACTTCATCCTCAGGAGTATCCGCATCAAGGCGAACCGTCTCTTCGTACATTCCAATCTCTTCACAACCTTTGGCCTTACTGGTTACATAAGAAACTGACGCCGGATCTTCACCTACAAGTACCACACCTAACCCGGGTATTATACCTTTTGTTTTTAAATCTGCCACCTGGTCCTTTAGCTCAACCCTGATTTCTGCCGCCACATCTTTTCCGGAAATAATTTCTGCTGCCATTTAAAAACCTCCTCCTTTTTAGTTAAACTGGTGATTAATCGTTACAACCCTTATATTATACTAACTTTTGGAGCCCTCTTTCCGTCATGAACTCTTTATACCACTTAAGCATACTGTCAACGCTTTCTGCTTCCTGAAAAGCAGGAATACCGTTTTTGGGTAGAACAAAATTAAACTTTCCGTTAGCGGCAACCATTTTATCAACCATGCCAACCGGTGAACCTGCCCAGTAAGGCGCATTATTCAGGTCCTGGTAGTTCAACCCTTCAAAAATCGGCGATAGCTCCCTCATCTCGTTCCAAACTTCTTCAGGAGAAGAGTGGTCCTGCTGGTAGCCTGTCATCTCCATTAATTCCAACAATATTTCCCAATTTTGTTTGCCGGTAAGAGGCTCTATGGCAGGACGCAACCTCTGGATGCGGCGCTCACTGTTTGTTAAACTACCTTCTGTCTCAGCAAAACTGGCAGCAGGTAGAACGACATCAGCCTGCTTTGCCAGGTCTGTAAGAAAGAGGTCTTGCACTACTAACAGCTCCGCCTGGCCCAGTTTCTGGGCAGTTTTTTCATCCGGTTCCTCGCCAAAGACGAACAATCCTTTTATTTTTCCGCTTTCCAGATTCTCCATTACCCCTGCTGTGTTTAACCCCTCTTTAGGGGGCATAGGTACTTTCCACTTGCGGGCAAATTTTTCTCTGCTATTTTCATCCGTTACTTTCTGATAGCCGCTCAAGTAAGCAGGAGAAACACCGGCATCAGAAATGCCCTGGCTGTTACAGCGCCCCCTCAGGTTGAGAATCCCCTGGCGCGGCTTACCTACCTTACCAAGAAGTATCGCCAGACCTGCCAGCACCTGTATAGCTTCCGGGCTCAAGTTGCTGCTACCCAACACCAACAGGGGTTTCTTAGCTGCCGCATAACCTTCTACAAGGGTGGCAATATCATCTTCCTTAAGGCCACTGCCGGATATTAGCTCTCCGATATTCTTATTTTCCAGCTTCTCTTTTAATTCACCGAAATTGGCTGCAAAAGTTCCCGTGAAACCTTTATCATAAAAACCGTTTTGTAAGGCGTAAACCAGCATAGCGACAAAAACATTGGTATCAGCAGTTTCATTAACCTGAAAGATTTTTTCTGCATAGCTGCCCAACTTGGAAGTCCTGCTATCCACCAGCCACATCTTTCCGCCCTGTTCTGCGGCTAGCTTCATCTTCAAAGCAACTATGGGGTAGTCATTAAAGTCTACTCCTATGCCCAGCACAAAGTCGGCTACTCCTATTTCCTGGTAGGAATTCGTTGATGCGCCCCATCCCAAAACCTCTGCCAGGGGATTGCCCGTTTCGCCAAAGCTGTTTATGTTATTACTGCCCAAAACACCACGGGCAAACTTTTGGATCAGGTAGCTCTCCTCGTTGCTGTAACGAGGCCCAGCAAATACAGCCATACTTTCTCCACCAAAGCGAGCCTTTAATGACTTTGCTTTCTTGGAAATATAAAGAAGCGCATCTTTCCAAGTTGTCTCCTTAAGTTGCCCGTTTTCTTTGATGAGAGGCGTTTTTAACCTGTTTTCGGAATTAACGAAATCGAAGCCGAAACGTCCTTTACTGCAAAGAGTGCTTTCATTGACGGGTCCACCATAAGGCACCATCCTGGCTATTTGATTACCTATGGTTTCCACCTGTATGCTGCATCCTACACCGCAATAACCGCAAACAGAAACCGTTTCTTTAAACTGCCAGGGGGCAGGTTTATCAAAGGGCATATTTTCCACCAGGGCTCCTGTGGGGCAGTTTGATACACATTGGCCACAAGCGATACAGGAAGTCTCCTCCAGCGGAAGGTCCAGAGAGGGGCTCACATATGCATTAAACCCTCGGTTTACAAACCCCAGAGCCTCCGCACCAATAACCTCACTGCAAACACGTACGCATAGACCACAGAGAATGCATTTGTTCTGGTCCCTGAGTATAAAGGGATGAACTTCTGTTTCATAATCATGTTTTTCTCCGCCGATCCGTTCCGGTCTGGCCTGGTAGGTAGTAGCATAATCACGAAGCTTGCACTCGAATGAATCAAAACAACCGCATTCCAGACACCGCTGTCCGTCTTTCAAAGCACCCTCTGGACTTATTCCCTGCTCGGCCTCACGGAAATTCTGAACGCGAACCTCCGGGGCAGTGATAGGCATTTCAACTTTATCCTGTTTCTCCCTATCCGCAAAATCCTCTTCGGTAAGGTCTTCTTGTTTAATATCATAGTAAGTTTTATAGGGCGCCATTTTCCCGCCCAGGTAATTTTCAATTACTTCGGTAACGCGTTTTCCTGCAGCAATAGCTTCAATGGCTATTCCGGGTCCGGTCACGGCGTCCCCACCGGCAAAGACACCGGGAACATTGGTGACAAAGGTATCTTCTTCAATATGGATGGTGTTCCACTTATCAATATCTACATCATCCTTAATTTTCTCAATTCCAACATCTTGTCCGATGGCAGCGATGATAGTATCCACTTCCAGGGTAAAATATTCATCAGGGATAGGTTCGGGCCTACGCCTCCCCGATGCATCAGGTTCTCCCAGCTGCATCTTTTGACAAACCATCTTTTCTACTTTGCCGTCCCCTTCAATTTTAACCGGGTTTGCCAGCAGGTATAACTCTACTCCTTCTTCTTCTGCCTCGTCCACTTCTATGGCCTGAGCAGGCATCTGCTCCCTGGCCCTCCTGTAAACCACGGTAACCTTTGAACCCAGCCGCTTGGCTGTCCTGGCAGCATCCATCGCCGTATTTCCACCACCGATTACAGCCACTTTTTCTCCCAGGCTGACTTCCTCGTTAAGCATTACCGCCCTTAAGAATTCTGTTCCTCCTAAAATTCCGGGCACATCTTCACCTGGAACACCCATCCTGCGGCTGTTCTGTGCACCTATAGCCAGGTAGACAGCATCAAAACCATTCTTGAAAAGGTAATCAATACTAAAATCCTCACCCAACTGGACACCGGTTTTTGCCTCCACCCCCAGGTCCAGAATCAGCTGAATTTCTGCATCCAAAACGGTCTTGGGGAGGCGGTACTCGGGGATACCGTAACGCAGCATACCTCCCATCTCCGGTAAAGACTCAAGTATGGTTACACCGTTACCGTTACGCCGCAAAAAATATGCTGCAGTCAATCCCGCTGGCCCTGAGCCTACCACCGCTATCTTTTTTCCGGTATCAGGTTCTACTTCCGGACGGTATGGATCATCACTGGCTAAATCCAAATCAGCTATAAGGCGTTTGAAATAGCGTATTGAAACAGGACCTTCTACCAGGGTTCGGCGGCAGTTGTCCTCACAGGGCGCCGGACAGACCCTCCCGATACAAGCAGGTATAGGCATAAAATCTTTTACCAATTTCAGTGCTTCCTTATACTGTCCATTGGCCACCAGGGCAGCATAGCCCTGGGCGTCACAGTTTGCAGGGCAGGCCAACACACAGGGAGCACGGCAATCTCCGGCGTGATCGGAGAGGATTAGCTCCAGGGCCAATTTCCTGGCTTTTTTAATCTTTTCGTTTTCAGTCTGTACAACCATACCATCGGCGATCTTGGTAGCGCATCCCCTGAGGAGGCGAGGAGCCCCTTCTACCTCTACCAAGCAGAGGCCACAGGAAGCATATACTTCCATATCACCGCTGAAGCAAAGAGTGGGAATTCCTATACCGTTTTCTGTTGCTATCTCTAAAATGGTCTGGTCGGTATGGCCCGTAAGTTCCCGTCCATTTATATTAATTCGTGCTTTACTCATACGCTCTACTCAACCCCTTTATTAAAAAATTTATTCACCGTATCTTACTCCATCAGAACGGCATCAAACTTGCAGGCATCAAAACAGTTTCCACATTTGATGCACTTATCCTGGTCAATAACATGGGGCTCTTTTTTCTCACCCGTAATACATTCTGCCGGACAGCGCTTGACACAGCGGCGGCAGCCGTTGCACAGCTCTGGATCGATTGTAAAAGTTAGTAAATCCCGGCAAACTTTTGCAGGGCAGCTGCGATCCATAATGTGCGCTTCATACTCTTCACGGAAATATTTAAGCGTCGTCAGCACGGGGTTGGGCCCGGTTTGCCCCAGACCGCACAGTGCCCCTTCCTTGACGTTATAGGCCAGTTCTTCCAACAGATCCAGTTCTTCGGGTTGAGCTTTACCCTCGGTAATACGTGTCAAAATCTCCAGCATTCTCTTGGTGCCCAGGCGGCAGTGAACGCATTTACCACAGGATTCGTTTTGCACAAAATCGAGAAAAAAGCGGGCCATATCGACCATGCAGGTCGTTTCGTCCATGACGATCATCCCGCCTGAGCCCATGATAGCTCCAGTTTTACCTACAGAATCATAGTCGACGGGGGTATCGAGAAGGCTTTCCGGGATACAACCCCCGGAAGGTCCCCCTAACTGGACTCCCTTAAACTTTTTATCATCGCGTATTCCTCCGCCTACACCAAAAATTACGTCCCGCAGTGTAATACCCATGGGAACCTCAATGAGTCCTCCCTGCTTCATCTTTCCGGCCAAAGCAAACACTTTTGTCCCCGAACTCTTTTCCGTGCCATAACCTGCAAACTTGTCTGCTCCGTTTACGATAATCCAGGGCACATTGGCAAAAGTCTCCACGTTGTTAATACTGGTGGGCTTGTTCCACAATCCTGCCTCAGCAGGAAAGGGCGGCTTGAGCCTGGGCATTCCCCGTTCTCCCTCCAGGGAGGCGATAAGGGCGGTTTCTTCTCCACAGACAAAAGCTCCGGCGCCTTTTTTTATTTTTATTTCAAAATCGAAGCCGGAACCCAAAATATCTTTTCCCATAAGGCCATTGGCCCTGGCATCTTCTATAGCTTTCTCCAGGCGGGTAATCGCCAGTGGGTATTCAGCACGTACATACACATGCCCTTGCGAGGCACCTATAGCATATCCGGCAATCATCATTCCTTCCACAATGGCGTGTGGATCTCCCTCAATGATACTGCGGTCCATAAAAGCACCGGGGTCACCTTCGTCAGCATTACAGATAATGTATTTCTGGTCGCTTTTGTAACCTCGAGTGAAACGCCATTTTAAACCCGCAGGGAAACCCGCGCCGCCTCTTCCGCGCAGTCCGGATTTAAGCGCTTCCTCGATAACATCCTCGGGAGTCATCTCCTTTAGGCACTTTTCAATCCCCTTGTAACCGTCGACTTGCTTGTAATCCTCAAGAGATTCCGGATCAATAATTCCGCAATTTTTTAAAGAAATTCTCACCTGTTTTCCTACAACTTCATCTCTATTTTCAGATATCAACAGATCTTCAGCAGGTTGACCGCCTTTAATATGTTCCTCCAGGATGCGCTGTGCATTTTCCTCAGTTACATCTCCGTAAGAAAATAAGGTCCCGTCCGGAGTAACAACATCAATGATGGGTTCCTTGTAACACATCCCGATACATCCCGTTTTCTGCACCGCAACATCGAGCTTGTTTTTGCTCACCTCTTCTTCTAAAAGCTCGAACACTTTCGTGCTCCCCGCAGCGATACCACAGGTGCTTAGTCCGACTTTGATTACTGTTTTCCCTTGTCCTTGCAATACAGGCACCTCCTTGCTCCCTATCTTTAGTTTTGATCTGCAGTTTCTTTATTTACATAATCTTTTAAAACCTTGCGGGTCGCGTCGGGGGTTAGCTTGGCATGAACTTCTTCGTTAATGAGCATAACCGGTGCAAGACTGCAGCACCCGATGCAGGCAACTTTTTCCAGGGTAAAAAGACCATCCGGCGTTGTTTCTCCCCCTTCGATCTCCAGTTCGTCGGTAATAGACTTGGAGATTAACTTGGCTCCGTTAACATGGCAGGCAGTTCCCTCGCAGAGCATAATCATATACTTTCCCTTGGGCTGCAGCCTGAACTGGGCATAAAAGGTAACGATGCCGTAGATCTTGGCCGGCGAAACCTCCAATTTTTCTGCCAGGTGCCCAATACCCTCTTTGGGCACGTAACCCATAAGATCCTGGATATCCTGCAGTATTGGAATAATTGCGCTTGGATCTCTCTTGTAGCTTTCAGTAATTTTGTCAAATTCCTGATAGGGTATTGCATCTGCTTCTATAGATTTTACTGCATCAGCCATAAACAACACTCCCTTTTTCTTATATTTCTCACTTTACATAACAAAAAACTAACTTGTGATATTCGCCACAAGCGCAAATAACCCTCTTCATATCTCCATCATATTGCATATTGTATCTATTTAACATTTTCGCCAAATCACCTTGTATTTCCTCTTTGCCGATGATATTCGCAATATTAAAAATAGACTGCCCAGAATATACCTGTAGTAGTCCTTGTTTTACAATTATCAACTCTTCTTTTTGGCCGTTTTTTCTTCGTTAGCATTCATGAAGCGATCCAGAACTCCATTAATAAAACGGGCTGACTCGTCATCCTGATATTTTTTAGCCATTTCAATGGATTCATTAATAGTGACACTGGGCGGAATATCTTTCATATGAATAAGTTCATACAGCCCTATACGAAGAATATTTCTAACAACAGTGGCCAGCCGGTCCATTTCCCAATTAACAAGATACTGGGAAAGAAGTACATCAAGACTATCTTGCTCTTCTATAGTTCCGATAACCAGTTGACGACAAAAAGTGGTCTCCTTTCCGGAAAAAGACGTATTTTCCAACAAGTAAAAAAGCGCACTTGTTGGATCGTTTCCGCCCACTTCTATCATAAACAATGCTTTTAAGGCATATTCTCTGGCAAGGCGCCTTTTCAATAGTGCTCGTCCCTTTCAATTATCTCCATAAAAAAACACCAGCATTTTGGTGTTTTTAAGTTAATCGTGACTTCCTATCCAAAATTTAGAAAGTAGACTGTGCAAATCATCTCCATACTCTATTTTGCTGCCGATATAGGAACCTACTATTATACAAATAATAATGAATAATCCTTTCCAGAAACCGGAAATAATGAATATCAACGCTACCAGGAAGCCCAGAACTCCTCCAAGAAGTTTGCCCCCGTTATTTTTGATAAAGCTGGCTATTATTTCATTCACCCGCCTTCACACCTTTTAACGAATATTTCTTTCAATTTTTTCCTCTGCGATATTTTCCAACAGCACCTTGATTTCAGCAACGTTTATTCCACTTAACTGCTGTACATAATCGCGGACAGTTCTTTGAAGTTCTTCCATCAACCCGGGAATAGGTATTTCCGCTACAGCTTTCACCCGCAGATTAATAAGAAGGCCCTGCTCGGTAGAATCTATCCGTATGTTTACATCTCGAATGCCTTTAACTTTTTGGGAAGCCCTTAAAATCATGTTTTCAATGGCACGAAAAGAGATGCTGATTTCTCCCATTTCTGTGAAGCTTACTACGCTTCCCTCCTCTTTCTTCTTTCCACCTGATAAAGAAAAGACCAGAATTAATATCCCCACAATCAGTAGAATAAAACCTAAAGCAGCATAACTCAAGTTTCCTGCCAGTTCAAACAAATCATATCCTAAAACAACCATTCCGGTATCTTTTAAAACACCCAACGTCAAAAGAATCAGAAAAAGGCCGCCTACCAAAAAAACAATCCCTACAAGAGTACACACAATACGCGAGAGCATTTTCACTTAGAAAATCCCCCTTCTTAGTAAATAAATGAGCTAATCTTCCTGTTCTGGAAGATTAGCTCAACAAAGTCTTACTTAACTCCTTCTCCCTTTGCCTCTTCCTCTTCAACGTCTGACTGCGGGAAATTTACACCCTGAACATGAATATTAACTTTAATAACTTTTAGTCCGGTCATGTTTTCAATAGCACCTTTGACCTTTTCCTGGACTGTCCAGGCCACATCAGGAATACGAGAACCATATGTTACTATAAGAAACAAATCTACGGCAGCCTCTTCTTCCCCTACTTCTACTTTAACTCCCTTAGATAAGTTTTTACGTCCAAGAGTTTCCGCGATTCCGCCGGCTATTCCACCGCTCATGCTGGCAACTCCATCTACATCTGTAGCAGCCAAGCCCGCAATTATAGAAACCACTTCATCGGCGATACGAATTGAACCTAGTTCTGTCGGCAATGTGCGTCCTTCTTCCATTATAAATGCACTCCTTTTCTGACTCGAAAAATTTAACTTCATTAATATTATATCATATATTACTGTTTTATTCAAATTGTGAGAAAGGAGAAAAGAAAACGGAAGTTAGAAATATTTAACTTTTTATTCTTTTTCGCCCTCGCCTTCATCTTCATCTTCATCTTCGCCCTCTTCTAACTCCTCTTCCCAATCTTCGTCATTAATAAAGACCACCCTCCCGCAACTGGGACAAAGTACCTCCAAACTGCCTTCTTCTTCCAGTATGTCCTCGTCAATAGCAACTTCTTCACGGCACTCCGGGCATTCTACGGAGAAGCTTACGTCAAAATCATCATCATCCACATCTTCCAGCAACTTTACTTCCTGATTCTCATGGCCATTATAGCCCTGCTCGTCATCTTCCTCATGATCATCTTCAAGTTCGTCTAAAAACGTCTCCTCCAGCTCGGTCAGGTCTTCGTCTATAGATTCTACGTAGGAAAAAAGTTCATCGCTATCTTCTTGCAGCTCTTCAATGGTTTGTACTATTTCATCCAAAACAACGATCATTTGGCTGATAATCTTTCCTTCTTTCGTATCCTCACCAATTGCCAGTCCATCTGCCATTCCGCGTAGATAACCGATCCGTGTTTTAAGGTCATCCATTTCTAATGCCCCCTTTCAATTTTAAAACAAATGCTTTGCTGCCCCGGATGCTTTGAGAATGTTCATTTTTCCGCTATTTGCGCTCCAGGTATACGCCGCTGCGGGTATCAATCCTAAGTATATCCCCCTCATTAATAAAAAAAGGAACCTGAACAACATGCCCTGTTTCCAACTTGGCCGGCTTGCTTCCTCCTGCAGCAGTATCACCCTTATACCCGGGATCAGTTTCCACTACCTGCAGCTCTACAGAATGGGGAAGCTCAATTCCAATAATTTCTTCCTTGTAAAACATCAACGTTATATGCAGATTTTCTTTTAAGTACTTCAAATTTTCTCCAAGCTGTTCTTTGAACATTGTAATTTGCTCGTAACTTTCAGTATCCATAAAAATATACTCGTCACCGCTGCTGTAGAGAAATTCCATCTCTTTTCGTTCAATAATGGCTTTGGAGATCTTCTCACCTGCCCTGAAAGTTTTCTCCGTAGTGGAACCGGTACGAACATTTCTTAAGCGAGTGCGCACAAAAGCGGCACCTTTGCCAGGCTTCACATGCTGGAACTCGATAACAGAGTAAACTTCACCGTCTAATTCTATGGTCAGGCCGGTTTGAAAATCATTGGTCGAAATCATCCATACCTTCACTCCCCACGCAATGAAAAGTCCATCGAATCATTAAATACTCAGTGTTTTAGAGCTTTTAGTAAGCACCTGCAGGCCTTCTTCATTCAGCACAACAAGGTCTTCCAGGCGAACACCCCCCCATCCCTCGATATAAATTCCGGGTTCCAGGCTAAAAACCATGGAATGCTGCAGGGTTCCCTTTCCTTTCGGTGAAAGTGTAGGGAGTTCATGAACGTCTATTCCCACCCCGTGGCCCAGTCCATGACCAAAATACTGCCCGTATCCTTCCTCCTGAAAAAAACTCCGCACCAGTTCGTCAGCAGCAGTGCAATCCATTCCCTCCTCGATATTTTCCATTGCCAGGCGTTGGCCTTCCAATACAAGGGAAAAGATCTTTTCCTGTTCAGCGCTGTGATTTCCCATAATGAAAGTCCTCGTCATATCCGAGCAATACCCTTTATAAACAGCTCCAAAATCTACCGTTATAAGTTCTCCCTCTCCTATCGACCTGGAGGTCGCCACACCATGGGGAAGGGCAGAGCGAGGGCCGGAGGCAACAATTATCTCAAATGGTGTTTGAGAGGAACCTTTTTGGCGCAGGCGGTACTCCAACTCGTAAGACAATTCCCACTCTGTAATGCCCGGCTGTAGTAGGGTAAGCATTTCCGCCCAGGCACTATCTGCCCTGGCAGCCGCTTCAGCGATACATTTCAACTCTTCCGCATCCTTCAGAGCTCTTAGTTCTTCCACCCAGTTGTAGATAGGAATAAGCTCAAGGTCGTTGGCTGCCTTTTGCAAAAAGTTATATTCTCTTACCGTGAAATAAGATTCCTCGAAGGCCAGCTCTTTAATACCCTTTTTAGAAAGATAAGCTGTTATTTGAGAAAACCCGGGGCTGCCTTCTGTTTTTACTACCTCATAATGTTCCGCCTGCTCCCGGGCCTGCTGCAAGTAACGAAAATCTGTGAAAAGCAGGGCGTCCTGTTCAGTTATAAGGAGATAACCACTGCTTCCGCTAAAACCACTGAGAAAAAAAACATTGGAGCGACAGGTAATGAGGATTGCTTTTACTGGGTGATTATACATTTTTTGTCGTAGATTTTGCAACCTCTTCAGTACCACTAACACCCCCCTCACCTCTAAAATCAGGAAATAATCATTTTTTCCTTCATTACTTAGAGATTCCACTTTTCATATAAAATTCCTGCCAGAAAAAATGAAAAATAGCCTGATTGAGAAACGGTTAATATATTCGGATACCCGACGCCCAATCAGTGAGAAGGAGGCGTTTTTGAAATTCTGGTCCTTCCCGTAACGGGGGTTACTATAACATATCTTTTTGAACCACTTGCGGTTTGCAAGGTAACGGTTCCCCCTCCCCCCGGCGCCCCCAGGTAGTTAAATTTAAGAAAGGGATCGGTAGGAAAAGAAGTTTGCCCTTCGTAGCTTACTCCTTCGGGAAGATATACCGTGCGGTTTCCATTTGGAAGACGCAGTTGATAGGAATTGTGGGAACCTAAAAAATATACCGCAGTGCTTTCGCCGTGTACGATTGCTTCCTGCTGTACCAGGCGAATATCTGCTGCCATGGCGCGTGCTGCACCCTCCAGTTCCCAGTGGGCAGTATAAATAAGCCGGGGCACAGCCAGGGCAGATAGTATTCCCATAAGGGCCAAGACGCAAAGAAGCTCCAGCAAGGTAAAACCATTCCTGCTTTCGGGCTTAAAAACAAAAAATCTCCCCACAGCCGACCACACCCCCCTCCCCACAAACAGCAAAAGAACTCTTCTTAAGTGTGTTGGCCGCGCAGAGAAGCTCCTGCTGCCACTGAAGCCAGGAGGGACCTATCCTCTTGTAAAAAAGAGCGCTTAACATTTACGGGTTTGTAAAGGAAGGCCAAACCCTCCCTGGGCAGGAGCTGTGTCTGCAACCCGCCGCACAGATAATTAGAAAGTCCCCGGATATATGCCCCCTGGCCTGTTACCAACAAATAACGGAGGATTTTATCTTTGTTTTTCATATGATAAGTGAAATGTTCTATGGAACGCCCTATTTCGTTCAGCAGTATCTCCGCTGAAGCCATATCAAAGTCCCCCTGCTCCTTCAAGGCGCGATCAGAGTCGCCTCCAAAACGATCTGCTTGAACCGTTTTGTTTTTTTGCCCCTCTTCAATCTTCTCTGTGCCCGTTCCTAAAGTCCTGGCGAAGAGGATTCTGCCTGTGTTGGCAATAAGCAGGAAAGTTTCCTCTTGGCCCATATCCAATATAACGACACACTCATTCTCATCTTGCGCTACCCTCTCCCCCCTTGCAAAAGGCAGAAGGCGGAAAAGGGGCTGTTGTCTTATCTCCATCGCTACCGGCTCAAAACCGGCTTCACACAAAAGCTCAAAGTGATCCTTTACCATCGGTTTAGAGACTGCGGCCGCAAGAACCTCCAGGGAGGGCCGTCCATCTTCCTCAGTTTCTCTTACGGTAATATAATCGATTACGGGATCCTTCTGCAGCTCTCCCACCAGATACCTCTCCATCTCCCAGTAGACAGCTTCCTTGAGTTCATCCGCATCCATTGCCGGCAAAGTTAAAGAACGCAAGTAGACCTGGCCGGAATTAAGGGTGAAAACCACTTCCCGGCCCTTATAGCCCTTTTTCCTTATTTTTTCCAACATCTCGAGAACCTCTACCCTGCACCCGCGGTTCTTATGGAAAGGAAGCGGATACTCCTGCACTCCCTCGAAAAGGGTGTAACCGTAAAAGAAGAGAGAACCCCCGGCTTTTTTCCACTGCGCTGCAGCCAGGTAATTATCCCCGAAATCAATACCGATAGGGGTGTAGCGTTTGTAACGTCCAACAAACATTTTTATCCCTCTACTTTCCCCGGAAACACGCTCAGGCAAGGGTCACATCCCGGCAAAGATAAACATCCTGAATGGCGTTCAAAATCTCTACACCTTCCTGCATGGGTTTCTGAAAAGCTTTGCGACCGGAGATAAGCCCCATCCCGCCTGCGCGCTTGTTTATCACGGCAGTTCTAACGGCCTGTTCGATGTCATTTTCCCCCGAACCACCACCTGAATTAATAAGGCCTACCCTACCCATAAAACAATTTAGCACCTGGTAACGGGTCATATCTATGGGATGCTCGGAAGTAAGATCGTCATAGACTTTTTGATGTGTCTTGCCGAATTTAAGCTCCTGGAATCCTCCCTTACTGGTTTCCGGCTGTTTTTGTTTAACTATATCCGCCT
>CAZMLU010000010.1:0-1160 GCA_964567295.1 uncultured Desulfovibrionaceae bacterium | reverse complement strand
TCCTGGAATCCTCCCTTACTGGTTTCCGGCTGTTTTTGTTTAACTATATCCGCCTCAATGGTAGCCCCCAGGTAATTGCCCTGGCCCGTCAAGTCGGCAGCAACGTGGTAATCGGTATCGCCCACCTTAAAAGCGGGGTTGCGCAGGTAAGCCCACAGCACAGTGGCCATCCCTAAAGAGTGAGCCCTGTAAAAAAGCTCTGTAACCTCTTGCAGCTGCCTGCTGCTCTCTTCCGAACCGAAATAGATAGTAGCACCAACGGCAACAGCACCCATTTCAAACGCCTGTTCCACATTAGCATAAGGAACCTGGTCATATTTGTTGGGGTAAGTCAAAAGCTCATTGTGGTTTACTTTCAAAATAAACGGGATCCTGTGAGCGTATTTCCTGGCCACAGTCCCCAACCCACCCAGGGTAGAAGCTACGGCATTGCAGCCCCCTTCCAGGGCAAGTTTTACAATATTCTCCGGGTCAAAGTAAATGGGGTTGGGAGCAAAGGAACCACCTGCGGTGTGTTCTACTCCCTGGTCCACGGGTAGAATAGAAAGATAGCCCGTCCCTGCAAGACGCCCCGTGTTGAACAGCTGCTGCAAGCTCTTCAACACCGGTGTCGGCCTGTCAGAAGGAACAAAAATTTTCTCCACATAATCCGGGGACGGTGCCTGCAGCGTTTCTGCAGGAACAGTCCTGCAGCTATGATTTAATAAGTAATCCGCCTCGTCACGCAAATAATCGGAAATTTTGTCAATCATGGCCTCGCCTCCTCTTAGTAATTCACCAAGCAAGCGCAGTTCAAACTCTTAAAAGATATCCCTGCGCCCTGCATAAATAATTCGACGCCTGGGAATATCCTTCCTTTCTTAACCGAAAAGAAACGAAACACCTTCTTATTCATGCACCGGGAAAAACCACCGCTCCGAATTTGGCACCTGGGGTGCAACCCGGAAATGTTCCATATCAGTAGAGGTGATACCGCCGTCCAGGGTAAAAGCTCCTGTAAAACTGTAAGCGCCGGGTTCTGCCAACACATAAAAATTGGCGGTCCTGATGGGTTTTTCCAGGTAGAGCCGGAGAGGTTCTTCTCCTTTGGGCTCCAGAGTAAGTGCAGCGTTTTCCCCCAGCACCACCTCCCCGCGCATTACAACTATCCCGGCAGAAAG